>JBEIGB010000016.1:0-51707 GCA_040382095.1 Lewinellaceae bacterium | reverse complement strand
GAACAATATTCTGGGGTTGTGTAAACAGTATTCGGCCGCCTACGGTGTCAAATGAAGGCCTCCGGTCTTTTTACACAACTCCAGGACTTATAGACAGCCTCATAAATTTTTTTTGAAATGCCGGGATGATCTTTGTGGGCGGGAAAGTGAGCGGTTTTTTCAAGACGCCGATAAGCCCAAAATAAAAACTTGTGGCAACATCAGCAGCTGGGCGGGATTATGGCTTCATCAGAAACGAGGCGGGGAAAACCTGATTTTCTCCATGCTGATAGATTGCATAGGAATAGCTATCGCGAAGGCCATAAGCACCATGGTGTCCATCAGGGGAAAGTGCAAGCAGACCCACCTGTGCGCCAAGTCGTTCGATTTGTTCCGGGAACTTATCGGTGATTCGTTTCATTGCCGATTCGCAGGCTTCCTGCGGCGTAGCTCCCCGGCGCATTTCTTCTACGATCAGGAAGGCGCTCAAAGTTTTGAGCATCAATTCGCCATGTCCAGTAGCCGTAGCTGCTCCCACCTGGCCATCCACATAAAGCCCGGCGCCAATAATTGGGGAGTCGCCTACCCTGCCATGCATCTTGAAGGCCCAGCCGCTGGTTGAACAGGCCCCACAGAGTCGCCCGGCTGCATCGAGGGCCAGGATACCAATCGTATCATGGGTATCGGGGAGATAATTGTTGTCCTTTTTCCATTTTTCCCAGGCTTCTTTTGAACGCTCAGTCAGCAGGTTTTCCTTTTTGAAACCCTGTTCCAGCGCAAATTTCAACGCACCGGCACCCGTGAGGAGCACGTGGGGGGTTTTTTCCATCACCCTTCTCGCTACTGAAACCGGGTGCAGGATTTCCTGCAGGAAAGTAACGCTGCCCGCATTGGAGTGCTCATCCATGATACAAGCATCCAATGTAACATTGCCATCGCGGTCGGGAAGCCCCCCATACCCTACAGAAGTATCATTAGGATCAGCCTCCGGCACCCAGGCTCCTTGTTCTACGGCATCGAGTGCATAGCCTCCATTTTTGAGGATTTCCCAGCCGGCAGCAGTAGCTTTTCGGTTGTCCCAGGTAGCAATCACGACAGGCCCCCCTTTCCTGGAATTGGGGTTTTGCTTTTTTTTGGCAATCGCGGTGGATGCCTTTCCTTCTTTCCATATTCCAAGGCTTGCCGCCAGTGCGGCCAACGATGCCCGGGTCATAAACCTTCTGCGGTCTGACAGCATAATGATAATTTTGGTATTAGGTGGATTAATTGTTTTTTCTGTTTTACCGTGGGTTCGATACCATCAGGGAAATCTTTCAATCACGGAAACTGGCAGAATTTCTTACAGATGACCAATTTAACATTTCGCCTTCATATCAAAAGATTGACCGGCACTTTTTCTTTCCCGGAAGCACTATCCTATCGCTGCCCACCACCCGGGAAGGCCCCCGCTGCAGGAGCCTCCAGATTAAGCAGGTGTTGAAGTACCGCATCGGCAACTGCGCGCGGACTGGCCCATTCGGTATTGCACATCACTGCAACGCCCATACCGCGATTGGGGTAGCACACAAAAATCGTGCGGGCCTTATTCTGGCTTCCACTATGGGCAACACAAAGGTCGGCCCCTGTGCCTTTTATTTCAAAGCCCAGGCCATAATCCCATTCCGGCTGACGGGTCCATATCTTTTCATAAGAAGCCGGCTGAAGCAAGTCTCTGAATATTAAACTCTTAACATATTTCGACAAATCAACGATATTCGATTGATACCCGCCACCGGGAATTTTCCAACTGACATCATCGTCCACCCGCGGGCGGATATCTCCGATGCGGTCCCGATAATATCCTTTGACTTCCTTGAGGTTTTCACCCCAAAGATAATCGGGTTTCAGGGAAGAAAGGCCCAGTGGCTCGCGGATATACTGGTCCACTAAATCGAGATACCCAAGCCCAAGACGTATTTTTCCGATATTCTCCAGCACTGCCCCGGCAAGGACGAAACCAAAAGTAGAGTATTTATAAGCAGAATCCGGCGGAAAGACCAAAGGGGCATCTTTGAAAGCAAGTACTGCCTTTTCGGCCGACCAGGCGCTGTCCTTAGGGTAAAAGTCCCGCAGGTTTTTTTTCCATGCCGGAAATGAACGGTCCAATTCATCATAATGCCCGATGCCGCTACGGTTTGCCAATAAATGCCGGATGCGCACCGTACTGTCCGGCCATAAGGGCACATGCGCCCGGGCGTGATCCTCAAGGTCGAGCAGCCCCTGCTCCTGTAGCTTCATCGCCGCAACCACCGTCAACGACTTTGCCATGGATGCCCAGCGAAACTCGGAATCGAGCGTGACCGGCACGCGATTTTCCCAGTCGCTATAGCCGTAGGCCCCTAAAAATGAAATCTGCCCTTCGTAAATAACACCCACGGACATGCCGATGACGTCCTGTCGCCACATCTCGTTTTTTATTGCGCTATCGAGGCGCAGTAACGTAACCGAGTCAAAAGGCGACCCTTGCTGTGCCCGGAGCAACGGGGGCAACAGGAAAAAAACCATCACAAAAACCGGAAATACACATTTTTTTTTCATACCAACACCGCTGGTTAAATTGATTTACACCAATAAGACCGCCAAGTAATGAACAACTTCTTTTCACATTACGCCGACCCGTCGCAGTAAATCTGCAGGGCCTTATAAAAATTAATTATCCGAACCTGCCGCATAAGTTAGGCTGTCTCATAAGACCGAAGTCCCGGGACCGTATAAAAAGCTTGAAATAAAGTTACTTGAGAGGCAGCATCGAGACTTTTTACACAACTCCGGACTTTTCACACCAACATGCCATTAAGGCTCAAAAACCTTTTTCTCAAAGACGAACCGCTTGGAGAAAAAATTGTAGAAAAACACAATTCCTGTGGCAATAAGCTTGGTAATATACTGCCGTGCGTTAAAGAACGCGATTCCCGACAGCAAATGGATAATTGCCGAGCTGATAGCCAACCCGCCGGCAGAAACTGCCAGGGAAAGTAAAAATACCAGATATCCGGGGCGTTTAAGTTCAAAAACAAAGCGCCGCTGGAGCATAAAATTAACGACTACTGCGATAGAGTATGAAACGATATTAGCCGGAACCGGTGCAAGGATGCGATTGACGAGAAAGAGATAAAGCCCGTAGTCCACTGCCGTAGCGACTATGCCCGAGGCAGCAAACCGAACCTGGAGCAGGAATAGCCTGGACAACGCGAAAAAAAAAGCCTTCATCTTTGATTCGTTCAGTCCCGCTTATTGCTACACATCTTCCCGCGTTACCCCCTCGCATTCCAGTACCATATCCGGGCCAAATACAGCACCGGGCGTCTGAAAGCCCGGTTTTATCTCTCCGCCGAGTACGCGGCGCACCGCTACCAGCGCTGCCCGGATTGTCCATATCACCCCTGCCTCAGGCCCGTGCAGACGCGCCTCAGCGACATTCCCCGCATCGTCCCACACTTTGCCCCAGACGTGGACTTCTGTAGCCAGGCGTTCATCCGCAGTAGATCCGGCCTTTACCACGGATTGCAGTATGCTGCGCACCCACTTAAAGCGCGATAAAGGGCGCAGTATGGACATTATTTTTAACTGCTGCTGGTTGCCCTTAGGCGCTGCAATGAAATTTTCTATGTTCGGGATTCCCGTAGTGTAATACGCCGTGAACACATCTCCCCAGTTGAGCCGTATTGCCGTCCGCACCCGGTTGCCAAAATCAATTTCCTGTGTATAACCGGGATCCGGGGCGTCTATAATCTTTCCGTTACGCCGGATTTTTAAGCCATACCGCATCATCTCGATCATCGTCTTCGCGGTACCCGGGGGCAGTTTTGCCGGTCCCTTTTGTGAAAACGCCAGTTGAAGATGGGTTGCCGAAGGCAGCTTCCCTTTCAGATACAACGCCAGGCAATCCGTGGGAACGACATCGAAGCCCACTGCCGGCAGGATCATCACCCCTTTTTCTTTTGCCTGGGTATCGTATTTCCGCTGCTCAAAATATACGCTCATTTCCCCGGTGATATCCAGATAATGTACCCCTTCCTGAACGCAAGCCTCTACCACGGGCCGGAACGTATATATATACGGGCCTGCACAATGCAGTACCAGCCGACATTCCCGTACTGCTGAGTGTAGTTTTTCCGTTTCCTCCAGAGAGAATATCCGGTAATCCAGCCCCAGCGACTTTGCCAGCCCGGCAATTTCTGCCTCGTTGCGCCCGGCCAGCAGCGGCCTGAAACCTTGCTTTACCGCCTGTGGAGCAAGCTCCTTGCCAACAAATCCATTGGCGCCATATAAAAGAAAATCATATTTCATAAGCAGTATATTTTTCGGAGTTAAACCTAATGATTTTTCAGAACATTTTCGCCAGACTTGTTGCAACAGGGTTATCACAGCATTAAAATGGGGCTTTCTCCTCACTTAGCAGAGCCGTGTGCCCACAGAAAATCGCACACACACAAAAATAGTGCATTTTTCCTACCGTGCCGCCCCGTAGCCGCCAGTCAGAGAAAAATCACTATTTTTATCGCCCATAGCAAAGGGATACGAACCCGTCCCATAAGTATGACGTTGAATATTCCAGGGGTGTGCAAAAAGCCACAGGCATATTCTTTGGCGGTATGTGCCGCCAAAGAATATTTTCTTGAAACGTCGAAGGCGGCAGAATACTTATGAGACACCCCCTACTTTTTACACAACCCCCTGCCAGTGCGATTGTACGATCATTAAATTTCAACTCCATGCGCTTACGACTTCTATGCCAATTGAGGCGACCACTTTACTGCCTACTATTTTTGGGAGCCGTATGTCTCTCATCAGCGAAGGCACAAACATCAAAACACGAAATGCGCGGGATTTGGGTAGCGACAGTGGTAAACCTCGACTGGCCGGTGCGCGGGGCATCCCCTGGTTCACAGCAAGCAGCCTTGGTTTCTATGTTCGACAAGCTACAAAAAGCCGGGTTCAATGCTGTTTTTTTCCAAATACGCTCGGAAAGCGATGCGATGTACCCTTCCCCGACCGAGCCCTGGTCGTATTACCTCACCGGGGCGCAGGGACTGGCTCCAAACCCTTCCTGGGACCCCCTTGCTTTTGCAATTGAGGAAGCCCACAAACGCGG
Source organism: Lewinellaceae bacterium (assembly GCA_040382095.1). Taxonomy (GTDB): domain Bacteria; phylum Bacteroidota; class Bacteroidia; order Chitinophagales; family Saprospiraceae; genus JADJPL01. The sequence goes on along the minus strand of JBEIGB010000016.1, from coordinate 46,594 downwards.
TATGGAGCTCCATGCCTGGATTAACCCGTACCGCGTCATCCGCAGCATCAGTGCAACCTATCCCAAGGCATTCAACCATCTTTCCGTTCAACGCCCCAGCTGGATGCTCCCGATCAAAAACATCCTGCTTCTCAATCCCGGTATCCCCGAAGCCCGGAGATACCTGGTGGACTTGCTCACGGATGTGGTCAAACGCTATGACCTCGACGGGCTGCATTACGACGATTACTTCTATCCATACGAGGGTATCACCAACGAAGATCAGGATACCTATGTCCTTTATGGTGGAAACCTCAGCCTCAACGCCTGGCGGGAAGACAACATCAACCGGTTCGTCAAAGAGCTCGGCACAGCTGTACTCGAAATCAAGCCATGGATTAAATATGGGATCAGTCCTTTTGGAATCTGGAGGAACGGTGTGCCCTCCGGCATCGTGGGGCTATCAGGCGCAGATGTAACCTACGGAAATGCCGTACGCTGGCTACAGGAAAAGTGGATTGACTATCTTTCACCGCAACTCTACTGGCCTTTTGGTGGCAACCAGGATTTTGCCAGACTTTCCCTCTGGTGGAAAAGCCAGATGAACGGAAGACATCTCTACCCTGGCCTCGCCATCTACCGTGCCGAACCCTCGATGACCTCAGCGGCCTCTTTGTTCACCCCATCTGAAATCCCGAGGCAAATCCGGTTCCTGCGGCAAAACGAAATCCCGGGGGCCTTACACTTCCGTGCGGCCAACATTGCGACCACCACTACCCAGGGGCTGGGAGACAGCCTGCGCAACGACCTCTACAGAAGGCCCGCTCTCACCCCTGTCATGCCATGGAAAGACCCCAATGCCCCTGCTGCCCCACAACAATTGGAAGCTATCGCGGTGCCCGGAGGTACGAAACTACGCTGGAACCAACCTGCACCGGTCGGCAGCCAGGCCTCTCCCCGCTTCTTCGGCATTTACCGCATACAGTCGGCGGCAGCTCCCGACTGGGGGCCTATCGTCAACTCCTCCGAAAACCTGATTGCAGTTACTTCTTCCATGGAATATACCGATCTGCCCGGCATCGGCACCCCCCCCTACCGCTATGCTGTCACGGCCATTAGCCGCAACGGGGTCGAAAGTACCCCTACCGCCCTACAAATCCATACTGCTGCCCGCGAACCCTCAGCACTGCCGTTTGGCTTCAGCAATATTTTTCCAAACCCCTTTGAAACAGAACTTATCATCCAATTTTATCTGGAACGCACCATGTCGGTCAATATCCGTATGATAGACCTGCAAGGCCGTGAAATCGCACGCCTTACCAATGGTACTCCGCTGCCCTCCGGCCCACATGAGATCCGGTGGATACGCCCGGCTACCAATGGAAAAAAGCGTCAGGTCTTTTTATGTGTCCTTGAAGGAGAGGGTAAACGCGTTACGAAAAAAATAATTGGGTTTTGATTGATACGCCTTTTTGCACAAACCCATTCAGTATATCAGAAGTTCACCCTCTCCCCTTTCGTTTTTTAATTCAGCTTCAATTCATCAACGATGTGTTTTGCACCGCCAAGTTTTTCGATACACCACAATACGTAGCGGATATCCACACAGATCGTGCGGACCATATTTTTGTCGAATGCCAGTTTATGGCTGAGGGCTTCATAATTCCCATCGAAGGCAAGTCCGATCAGTTCCCCTTTTCCATTGATTACCGGTGAACCGGAATTACCGCCGGTGATATCATTATTGGTTACAAAGCCGACCACGATATCATTGTATTTAGGGTCAATATAGCGTCCGTAGTCTTTTGCCTTGTATAAATCAATGAAACGTCGGGGAAGGTCAAACTCATAATCGCCGGGTTTATATTTAGCCATGACCCCGGACATCGTCGTGGCATAATCGTACATTACGGCATCTTTCGGCTTATAGCTTTGTACATTGCCATAAGAAACGCGCATCGTGAAATTAGCATCAGGATAAGCGGCTTTCATTTTTTCCGGGCTCATTTCGAAAAGGCCATCCATATATATGCGTTGAAGCGCTTCATTTTTGGCGGAGAACTCGTTGAACTTAGGCACCACCAGCGCCTGGTAGTTTTTCATAAATGCGGCCATTACTATGAATGCAGGATCTTTGCGCAGGTCATCAAGCCTTGGATTCTGGCGGAAGGCCTCCCATTGCTTATCGTCCAGCATCATACTATTGGAGAAGACGTCCTCTGCAACAGCAGTAAAGGGGCTTTTGTCAAGGCTTCCGTAGCTGCGGAACAGCCTGGCATAAAAGCCTTCCGGGTGCTGCACCGGATCAATATCGTTCAGGAACATGAGGAGTACGCTGGCGAGGATGCGTTGATCGGCCCTGGCGTTATTATTGGCCACATATCGCTGTCGGGCGCTTGCGATACCATCCAGGCTACGTTTGAGTTGCTCGGCGACGTCATCCTGGCGTTCCAGGAGGGTTTCCAACTGGAGCATCCCACTGGCTGCCTGGAGGAGCCTGCAGCCCAGGATCCCTTCGTTAATATACTGCCGGTGCATGGCATAAGGCCTCCAGGCCTCATAGATTTTAGAAAAATCCTCCATCAGGGCCGCGTACTTTGGCTTTCCCATCGCCCAAAGCATGAATGCATCCTCGGCCCCTTTCTTCTGGCCATAGATATCGTATTTCAGCAACTGCCTGGTTTCGCCGTCATAAAACTTCCAATAATTGGCCACACCGGCATATTCGGAAGAGAGCTGCAATTTAACTGCCGGATCTTTCAACATCTCCTCTAACATATACTTCAACCGCATATCCCTGAGTTTGACCAGCGTGGGATTATTGATATCTGTACTCAGCTTTACGCCGTAGGAAGTTTCATATCGGTTGGTACTGCCCGGATACCCAAACGTCATAGCGTAATCCCCATCGGAGAAGCCCTTTATACTGACTGGCAGAAAATACTTAGGCCGAAGTGGCACATTTTGTGCGCTGTAATTTGACGGCTTCCCTTCCGGCGACATATAGACCCGGAAGACTGCGAAATCGCCTGTATGGCGCGGCCATTCCCAGTTATCCGTATCCCCCCCGAATTTTCCGATACTCTCCGGAGGAGTACCCACCAGCCGGATATCGCGATATACCTCGTACAGGTACAGCAGGTACTGCCTGCCGCGGAAAATGGGCGTTACCACCGCCCTTTTGAATTCGTCGCCGCCTGTAGCCTCCTTTGCAATCGCCTGGCTGACTTCGGTAAGCTTACGTGCCCGTTCTGCACCCGAAGTATTCCCCAGCGCTGCCTCTACCCGGGCAGTGACATCTTCGATCTTACTCAGAAACTGGACACTAAGCCCTTGTGACGGAATCTCTTTGCCTAGGTCCATCGCCCAGAACCCATCGCGCAAATAGTTGTTTTCCAGGCTCGAAGCTGCTGCAATAGCTCCATAACCGCAGTGATGGTTCGTAAAAATCAATCCCTGGGCGCTGACGATTTCCCCCGTACATCCCCCGCCAAAGATGATAATAGCATCTTTTATGGAGGCCTGGTTCATGCTGTACAGTTGTTCGGCCTTGAGCTTCAGACCTTTTTTCAGCATTTCTTTATACACTTGCTCGCCCAGAAGCATGGGCAGCCACATCCCCTCATCTGCATGAGCACGCAAGGTCATGAGTACGAGCAGGACGACAGATATAACTTTCTTCATTTGAAACAAAATTTGATTCGCGGCCAAATTACGGCACAATCCCCGGAAAAAGAACAATTTCACCAAACGGTATTTTTTAATTTAACCTATTGACTACCCTGATGGCGACACCTATACGATTATCAGACCTGGCACGACGAGCCCGGTGCCCTGGAAAAACGCGCTGTTCCGCATCCCCACGGGCACTTTTAGGGACATATACGCAGCTATACGGCCGAAAAAATCCCGTTACAACAATTCTTCTGTGCAGAAAAAAATCAATTACCGTGAAGCCTTCGACAAGTACATCCGGGTTACAACAATTCTTCTGTGCAGAAAAAAACGGTCGGGCAGCTAATACCTTAAACGATTTTCGCTATTGCCCGTTTATGTGGGTATTGCATCATCTATACACCAACCGATATGCGAGATCTCGAACCGGAAGAAATAGACCGCATTATTGAAATGGCCTGGGAAGACCGTACCCCATTCGAGGCAATCGCATTGCAGTTTGGGCTTGATGAAGCCGATGTCATCCGCCTGATGCGGAAAGAGATGCACGTCCGCAACTGGAAAAAATGGCGCGCACGGGTACAGGGTAGAAGTACCAAGCACCTTGCCAGGCGCGACGAATCGGTAAACCGTTTCAAGTGCGACCGGCAGCGAAGGATCAGCAACAATCACATCAGCAAGCGAAAAAGCAGGTAAGCCCTTCAAAAAGCCAGTGCGGCACCAAAAGCGAGAACAGTGAGGATCATACCAAACATAAATACGCTGTAACCAATACGGAGTAAGCGATATTTCTGCGCCAGTACTTTTCCAAGAAAGTACAGGTCCCGTGTCATGGAGCTATACAAAAAGTCATTGTCCCGGATCATTTCCATCATTCCCCAGTGAAAGTCTTCTATCGGCATGTTATAAAAGTTCCCGAAGAAGAGCAAGTTGGCTTTTTTATCTGTGATATCTTGTTTTGAGAAATTGCCATGGGTAATATTAGGCCGTGTGGCCAGGATAGCGAAGACCAGCGTCGCCAGGCAAACCGATAAAAGCACCATGGTCGGGAGAATCAGGCGGGGGTCAGATGTAAATTTAGGGACCAGGGAAGAAATGGCTATGGAAATGATGATCGCATTGATACCAAGCATAATATTTGCCTTGTTGTCGGCAATAGCACTCAGGTTGATATGTGTCCGATAAGTAGTGCGGAACATCGTTTCTACTCCGCGCCCCAGCTCCAGGTCGCTGATGGTGCCATTTGCGTGTTTTTTCTTTTTTTTCTTTTTCAGCAGCCCTTCATCGTAGCCTGGCTGTATCCGTTGTTGATATTTGCGGAGTTGTTTGATATTAATCTGCTTGGTAGCCTCTAGTAGCTGCTGTGCGACTTCTGTATGAAAGCTATGGCCCAGCATAAAATCCAGTTCAAACTCGACCCATTCCTCTTCAGGCATGAAGTTATGGCGGGTCATGAGCAGTTCCTGGCGGATCCGGCTGCTGCGGTCCCAGTACAATTCGCTGCCGAGGTGGCTGTAATCGGCATCCCGTATTATTTGCTGCAGGAGGTTTTGAGGCGCAGCGAAGCGTTTGGTAGCGAGGATGAGGCCCTCTACCTGAGCAATAGCCTCTACGGGATATTCTTCGCGGTGTAAAAAATCCCGTGCGATGTGCGCGCTGTTTTCTTCGTGGTTTTCGGCCCCATACCGGAACCCGGTATCATGTAACCAGGCGGCCAGCTCCAGGATTTCCAGCTCGGATTCTGAAAGGCAATATTGCTGGCCGAGGCGGCGCACTGCTTCGACGACATCCGCCGCGTGCTGTAGATTGTGGTACAGATAATTTTCGTCAATAAAATCCCGATAGAAACCGGAGACAAAGGCTTCTGTCCTGATACATATTGAGGTAGCCGGTTGTTGCATGGTTATTCCGCTTCACTGCCAAGCTACAAAATTTGACTTGATTTTATTCTAAAAAGATTAGTTTTTGTGAAAAAATAAACGGTCCGGCTTCCATGGTCACGAAATAAATCCCTGGTGCGGGAAGCTGGCTCCGCTGAAGCTCCAGGGCATGTTCTCCGGCGGGGAGTACTCGTCGAAATTCTACACAGGTGCGGTTCCAGGCATCCCTGACGAGGATCCGGGTTTCTGTAGCCCCTGGCAATGTCCACCGGATTTTAGCCTGTGCCGCTGCAGGATTTGGCACAATGGTATGGAGTATTGGTTTAACTCCGGCAGGTAACTCAAAACGCAACCCCAGGTTCATTTTTTCCAAATGTCCCCATGGAGCATAGGTATAGGCTTCGGGGGTCAGGTAGCGATGATCCAGCCGCAGAGCTGCGGAGAGCGGACCTGCCGAAACTGCCCTTACCCTTAGCCGCAGCAGGATTTCCTGTTCATTATCATAAACAGGATGGCGATTGTCCCAACTCATCAAAAGCCACCCTTCCGAAATACCGGCCGCATTGATATGTTCTGCACGGGCTTTCCCATAGTCCAATTCCTCTACCTGAAGTTTTTCAGGGTCAATATATAGCGCGAACTGGCAGCCTTCGGCGGGTGAGGAGGCCCCCTCCAGGCGAATAGGTAGTTCCACCTCCATACCGGGCATCAAATCCACTGCCGGGACGATAAGCAGCGCACCCGTATTAACGGAATTTCTTCCGGATAATGGCGCATTTTGGAATGCTGGCGAGCTATGATTGACATCTCCGATTTTTATGGCAATGAAATCGGCATCCTGTACATTTGCCCGGATATTATTGATATTGCGTATTTCAGAAAAGTTAGTTTTCCATGGGTTGCCCGGATCTTCAAATCGCGTGTGGGCATCGACAAACCTCCAGCTTTTTCCGTGAGAAAAACGCTCGTCAAAATTTAAGATCATGCGGCGCAAAAGCACGATGTCCAGTGTCGTCAATGACCCCGACATATTCACATCGGCGGCAATAAGGCTATAGGGCGACTGTAGGGGTCTTACTCCCAGGATGTGCTGTGCTGCAAGGATAAGGTCATGGGTAGTAACACCGTTATTTGCCATATCCTCTTTTTTCGGTACGATAGAATAGTCCCCCCCTTGCTTAAGCCCTTCGAAGCGGAAAACGCCCTTCTCATTGGTCATGACCCGGGCACCCCCTCCGTTGAGGTAAATTTCGGCACCACTAATTGGGGCGCCGTTTTCTGCGCTCAGCTTGCCGTTCACCCTATACCTGTCAGAAGCAAATGTACCACAGACCTCTCCGGGATCATCTTGTACGAGTATATGGGAAACACAGGTACTCCTGTTCTTCCCGCCGGTTTGTGGTGAAAATGGATTGTGGGCATCGTCCCATGCATGGATTTCAACAGGAAGAAGGCCCCTGTCCTTACAAGTCAAGACCAGGCCGGTCTTGTTGATATCTACAGAATCCCCTACCCTGTTGATCGAATAACGCAGGGGAAGAGAACATTCCTCCACTGTCCTTTTTATAAAATCGCTTGCCCACACCGTAGCTGCCGCCTGGTCCGGGACATTATCCCCATCTGCGTCTGTTGCAGGTCCTAAAGGCGTCAATTGCGTGGACAGCCCCTCCAGGCAGATCAGTTTAGGATTCGTACAATCCACTACACTAAGCTTTACTTCCTGCCTCGAAATATTCCCACACCCATCCCTTGCAGTTATTTCGATCAAATAGTGTCCTGCAGGCAGCATACCGGAAAAGAGATATTTAGGATAGCGGCCAAAGCGCTCCCATTCGGTTTCAGAGCTAAAAGAATCTGCCCGCATCACTTCTTTGAGCCGCAGTGAGACGAAAGCATCTTCGCTGCAGTGTTCGTCAAGGCCGACCGAAAGCAGGACATTCGCAGAGCAGTCGTTTTCCGAACATATTATCACTTCTTTTTCCATCAGGATTTTAGGAGGGATAGCGTCATAGATCGAAACCACCTGGGTGTATTGCCATATCCCCCCCGATTTGATAGAAGGATCAAGTGTATTATTTGTCCAGTGCCCGGCAGGGTTATTGCTGCCACATGCCAGCCCCTTTGTGCCTGCTTTGGGGAATTCGTTCTGCTCGTCGTTATCGGCATCTATATAGCTGCTGCCATCCGGACGGACAATCACCCATACGTCGCGGTCACCTGGGGTACCGTTGCAGTCGGCATCGCGTGAAACCTCCACAGGTGTCTGTGTGCCATCGTACTCGCACCAATTGATTACTTCGAACGTCCTGTAAATTTGCTGGCAGGTATTTCCATTGGCGCCATACTTTTTTTCTGTCACCCTGACAGCGAGAAGGTCACAACCGGAACCAAACGTCAGTGCGGTTTCGGGTTTGGCGTTACCGCATTGGTACCCATAATCTTTAGGGAACTTAATCGCGTAGCGATGTGCCTTCTGGAGCGTAATCGTCTGTTCGCATATATTTCCTGATCGGTTGCCTGCTTTATCCAAGGCCTGAAACCGGCGCTTTATGGTACCGCTCCCGCATTGCTCAATATTAACCACTGATGGAAAGGCAACGAAGGTGGCCGCACAGTTATCCCTCACCAGGGGATTGCCAAAAGTATTTGCAAGAAATGAGCTATCCGTGGGCGAAAAACCAGGAGGCAGATCGAGGCAACTGATTAGCGTATCTTTGAGTGGGCTGCAAATCGGGGCAATTTTATCTTCTACCCAGATCATCGCCCAACTAATATTTGAATTTCCGGAGAGATCTGTTGCGCGTAATTCCACCAGGACATTACTGGCCAGATCACAACAGGAAAAGCGGACCCGGCTACCCCATTCGCTGAAATAGGCTGCTACAGGAGCACAAGTCATCGTATCGGTATCGTATTTGCGCCGGATTTCCAGTTTTGCCAGGCCACAATTATCGCGGCTGCCGCGGTCAATATCCGCAGGCGAAAGATGTGCGTATCCGCTACCATCCAGGGAGACGTTGAGTTTATTCTGGCTGAGTGCAATCGGGCTGATCAAGTCTGAAACGCAGATACGGCAGGTGAAGGTAGCTTCGTTCCCGCATTCGTCCCTAACCCTGTAAACCAGTCGGTGACATCCGGCGGGAATCCCGGTCACTATTCTTGAAGACGCTCCAAAAGGAGAGACTGCCACGAGAGAAGTATCCGGCACTTGCGCGGAAATACCCGGTGCAGGCACCGTCCAGCGGAAACCGTCCACCCAGATCTCTGCGGCCCAGGAAAAAGTTCCACAGGCTTCTTTTACCAGTGGTGCCGGGATTTCCAGGACTGCCTTACAATCAAATGGGGAAACGGAGACTTTCAAAGTATCTAATTTTACCGGACAGGCCACGACTGGTGGTGTAACATCGCCCACCAGGATGTGCTGCTCCAGGACCCGTTCCTGTTGCCTGCACCAGTCGAGAAGGGTCCAGCGGCGGATGATTTTATAGGTACTCTTACAAATGGAAAAGCGGTCGTCGCGGTATGTAACAGAAAAACCGCAGATGCTGCCAGGGGATAAGAATACCGTATCGCGGGCATCGTTCACGATATAAGGAAGACCCGCGAGCCGAGGTGCGATATTGCCATTCGGGCCACTCTCCAGTAGGGCATCCTGACTACAGCCTGCATCGAGGAACACTGTGGCCGCGATCCGGAAGTCGCTCAGCCGGGGCCTTACCAACAAGATATTCTGGGCTGCTTCTGCCAGGTTACCCGCCCTGTCCCTTGCCCAGAAAGTGCGCTTGATCAACACAGTATCGCAACGGTTATCGAAAAGAATTGCATCTGTGAATTGGGTAATGGTATCTGCCGAAGCAGCGCAGTTATCCTGCACTATCGCGCTTCCTGATATGGACAGGCTGGCCGGGCGGTTGTAGAAATATCCGAGGGGGTCGCAGAAGCTATCCATGCGCACGTCTGCTGGAGCTGTGAGCATCGGCGGGGTCTTATCTTCGGCTACGACTACGCCGTGGCAAGGTTGAAAAGTCCCACAGGTAGCCCCAGGGGCAAGCAGCACACTGTAGCGGAATACCCCGGATCCATCAATCAGGCTTCCATTCAAGGAGTTATTATCCGATACGACAATCCGTAAAGCACTGGTCGAAGAACAAGCACCGGGATTACCGTTAAGGACAATTTCCGGAGTTAAATCGAAACGGCAATCCGCCCCAAGGCTTATACGGACAGTATCCAGACACCCGGACACGGGCATTGATTGTCCTGACTGGACACGCGGGGAGCCGCCCCACGTCGCAGGGACAGCAGGTTTACCCGGGGCAATTTTTATCCAGTTGCCTATTCCGAGCAGCAAAAACAGGGGCGTGCACAGATAGAGTTTGTTCATGATCCTCCTTCCAGGTTTTTTGGGACTGTAAAAAACCGTGCTACAACACGGACCAACCGCATAGGTTATGTTTACCGGCCAATACGTTGAGTTAAACCTCTCTTGACTTGAAATATAAGGGAACAAGCATTCCTTATACCGGACTTGCGGTCAGGATGCGTTTCCAGGTCTGGGTAGCGCAGATTTGCGCAGTGGAAGGATTTCTTGGCACTTATTGCCTCCGAGGATACTTTGTCTAAAGCTCTTTTTGATGTGTCAAAATTAGTAATTTTTATGAATACCGCACATATTTTATAGGCAAATGATTTTTTTCGACATATAATTCATCAAAACATTTTTTTGAGAATATATAAAAACTGCTATTTTCGCATGTTGTACACCTATTCTCTCAAAGGGTTTTTCAGTATAGGCTGATATCATATCCCGGGAGGGCATACGTGAGGCTGTAATGGCGGGCCAACAACGCCCTCGTGTGGGCATCCAGTCAGTAGCCCGACAGCAGCATAAGGAAATGTGCCAACGAACGCAATGTACTACGAACACTATAACACTATGAAACAATGGCTAAGATTGCCCTTATTTATGACACCCCGTTCCTGGCGGACACCCTAAGTGTATTTTTTAGGGAAAGACCCGGGTTCGAGCTCGTATTTTATTCCAACCGGGCCGAACTGCTCCTCGAAGACAGGGTAAAAGCGCTGGAGCCCAACCTCGTCCTGCTCGTAATAGCTGCGGAGAATGGCAAAGACATCCTGAGCTCACTGCCCCAAATCAGGGCAGTCCTACCGGATATCAAAGTCATAGTGGCCACCTACCTTTCATCTCCGAATTTGATTCTCGAGGCAATGTACCAGGGTGCGGACAGCTACAGCATTTTCACTAAAAACATCCAGGATTTATGGAAAGCGATTGAAATCACCCTTTCCTACGGGGCTTACCTGGACCCCCTCGCCGCACCGGTTTTGGTAAATCACCTCCGGAGTATTTCCTCCTCGAAATCTTCTGTAAATCAATTCAGAATGCAAGCCTGGCAAGAAGCTGGAAAGTTTGTGGCGCGGGAACTGCAAGTCATTCAGGGACTGTTGAATAACCTTTCCTACAAGGAGATCGCACAAAACAACAATATCGGTTTAAATACTGTGCGGCACTATGTGAAATCTGTATATAAAAAGCTGAACGTCAATAGCAGGTCAAAACTCGGGGAGACCCTTGCCACCTTTGCCGAAACCCATGAAGCCTAAAGCAGTTTTTCGCTGCATGAAACTACGAACTAAAAAGAAACGCCCCACTTTTTGGTGAGGCGCCCCCGAAAATATGCGAGCATTAAATCTTTCAGTGATTGGGTTTCTTATCTCTTAATGATGCTTTTTCAAAAACAATTATACTCCGGCTGCCTTCCTGAATTAAGGCGTATTTACCCGCTGAAACAACTGTTGATGGAATGTTGAGCTTTTTACACAGTGCCATATCCAACTCAAGATCTTCCCTCAGAAAAATCCGGCCGTTGCAGAAATATTTGTTTACAAGACGCCTGCACAGCGCATAGCGGTCGAATACCAGGACAATATCTGCACCCATAACTCCAACCCGGCAGATTGCCCGGTTGCAAGTAAGTACACCCTGGCGATTCCTGATATTGATGTATAAATCCACCTTACATATTCCGGCACCACGACACTTTCGCGCAGCCTGTCCAAATTGTACCTGGGCGATCACATAATGTACACGTCGTTCGTTGGAATCATTTTCATCCAGCCCGTGGAAAGATCCCACAGCAGGCTGTAACTTTGTATCGGGCATATCCGTTTTTCTTTCAACTTTAAAAATGGAGGGAAAAATTCCAGTTTTCTCGTAAGTTGATTGGGGTGTGGATAAGCTCCTGCATATTTTCGCGAGTAGTAAAAACCTATACCTCGGGGATATCGCCCTGTTGCGTAGCAAAACCAGGACAATGCATGACGAGGTTGTACCGCAGGGATGGCAGCTTTCTGCCAACCCTTCGACACACCGATGCGTATTAATGACAGATGATATTTGCTATATACACGATTGTTACTGCAAAGTTATGGCCTTTACCTTCTGGAATTATTGACAATCTGGATGATTTTTTTTGGAAATTTTTAAGATAAAAGCAAATAGCTTTTTATCTAAAAAATTGATTACCAATTATTTGTGATTGTCAATTTAGCGTATTATATTTTTGTTTGATCTAGCCGGTTATTTTTTAGGGGAAAAGCAACGTCTTTTACGGCTAATCATGCCCCCACTGCTTGAAATCTGGCAGTTGTACACGGGGCAATAATGTCAATTAAGATATTCGGTTTCATAGTGTGTTATTTAGGATCTTATAAAATGATAATACAAAAGTACTTCTGTTATCCCCCCTCCTTTTGGACAATTTACAGGTTTTTTTTTTAAAAAATATTATGAAAATTATATATTTGTATTTTACAAATAAATGAATTACAGGATATTACAAAATCAATTAAATTTCACTTATTTCATTAGTGTCCGGAAATACCGCAAAAAAGCCCGGTGGGTTTCCCCCGGCTTTTCTGACCCTCGAGGATTCCCCTCAGAGGTTGTGCAAAAAACCCTAAAGCACCAGCGGGGTGGGACAATCGCTCGTCCCAACAAAGGATTCCAACATCAATCAAGGGAAGACGCAGTAAGAATAGAAAAGGACGATTAGGCGTTTCAGCGCCTTATCCGCCGATGGGTATTTTCCAGGGTATTGAGGGCGATCTCCCACATATCTTCGAAGGGGATTACCTCGATTTCAAAGGACTGGCCCATCATATTTTGCGGGAATTGCTTCATCTTTTGCAGATATTTCTCTGCCTTACGGACTACTGCCACCTTATTGAAGTGATTTTCCGGTATCGTAAGCAACATTTTGATGAAAGTATTGCTGCGGAATGTTTCATCCTGGCGGAGGTATCGGGAGCAATATTTCTCGATTGCCTCGATCCGGTCAACCGCCTGGTCATATTGCCGCTCCAGGATCATATAGAGGATTTGGATTACCAGGATAGGGATGTTCATGCCCCTGCGGTCCTGGGAGAAGATTGGGGTTTCGTTGATGAACTTCCCAATCCTGAATTTAGCGAAGTGGGCGTCGTCCGGGGAGGGCTGGACAAGACCTAACGCGATAAGGTAGAACATATAGGCTTCATAAATTTTCCAGATTTCCTCAATGGAAGGCGGCAGGAATTTGAAACGTTTATGCTCCATCGTCGTCGTGAGCACCCTGTAAGCATCCTGATAATTACGGGTGTGCATGGAGAGTATAAAATAAAGCTCCTGGTACTTAAACCAATTAAAAGAGCCCTCCTGGAGGTATTGCAAACACTTCTCCGCTACGATTTTACCCGCTGAATAGTCGCGCATTTGGGTAAAGCAGATCAGCTCCTGGTAATAGCATATTTGTATCGGCACATGAGCGTCATAGGGTTTCGCAAAGAATATTTTCAGGAAGGTTTCGCAGATTTCGATCGTCTTCTGGAAATCGTTCAGGCTGGTGTAAAGTTGAATTTTTATCAGCATTACACATAACTGCATACGATAGGTGGGATAACGCTCCAGTACGGGCGCCAGCTCCTCGAGCATTTGCCTGGCTTTTTCCGCAGTTTCACCTGCATGTGCCCTGCTGTTTACATAGCGCAATACGAGCTCGGAATAATATTCCTCGGCCCTGTTCTCTTCCCTTAGTGCAGCATCGTAGTAGTGGAACTGCTGATTGTATGTTTCGAATTTTTTGATGTGCCCCTCCCGGGTGGCATAATACAGGCGCAGGATACGCAGCACATCTACGGCGAGGTCTATAAATTCAAATTCGATTGCGGTTTTTAATACCTTTCGGCACAGATCAGTACCAATGACGTAAGCGTTTTTCCCGAGCAGGATTTTAGCGGCTGCCCAGTATTTATATACCTTGAAATAGGCAATCTGGCGGTCGTTCAGTTCTCCTTTTTTATGCTCGAAAAAGAACACGCTGTCTAAAAGTAAATCCCGCAATTTACGTCTGAGCGCCTGATAAACAGGGCCATTTTTATCTCCAAGCCCCAGCTTTTCGGCAGCAGCCTCATCGTGTTGCAGTTCCCGCTTTACAATACCATAATAGAATTCCTCCAGTACCTGCTGTTGCTCAGGTAAGGCATTGGAAGCAGGGAATGGGCCTTGGCCATTGCCATGTACAATCAGTGCAAGTTCTTGTAGCGCGCGCATATTTTTCTCGTAGATAAAACTTGTTGCCCCGAACCCTAAGGTGGTCCGAAACCTTTTCGACTTAATGAATCATAATAAGCTCCCGGTCCTGCCGGTGTACATCCGGGCGCAGAGCTGAATGTGGCGGCAGTCCAATGACTATGTATTTCTCAAAGGTATGGGGGGGGGAATATCCCATTCCGCGGCTTAAACGGCAGGCAAAGAAACGCCTTAGGGATGCAGATAATCTCAACTTACCCTACAAAGATAAATTTTTTTCTTTTTAAAATAAAAAAATATCCCAGGGGGCTACGTATGGAGAAGATACGGCCTGTATAATTTTTATCTAGCGAAAGACCTTTCTGATAATCCTTTCGGCACCGATCCGGATAGCCAGGAGATAAGGTCCGGGGGGCAGATGTGCCATTGGCAGAAAATCACCCATGTGCGGGGGTATTACCAATCGGCCCCGGATATCAAAAAGGGAAAGCTCGACACCGCGACTTTCCGCGTAGCGCACCCAAACCCCCTCTGACGCAGGGTTAGGGAAAATCTGCAGACTGCCCGCCCACGGAGGTTCTACCAATTGTACAGGCTGGCTGCCCCATTGAGCAACAAAAATATCAAACCCGCCCGATGGCGGGGGCAGAGATAATCCACCCCACTTCGGAGTACCCTGATAAACGCCGCCCACCGTCCACGACTGGCCAGCCCCGGAAAGGACGGTTTCCGGAAAGACCGGCCGGATGCCCGGCAGCGCAACTAAATCCCTGCCCTTGCCGTCGGTGTGCATTATGGCGAGAAATCCGTTAAAAATATTGCCCCCGGACACCACCTGGCCATCCGATCTCAGGTTTTCCTGAAAATATCCCGTTATGGCAAGCAGGCTGTCCTGTACAGCCAGTGCACGGGCGACCTGAATCTGGTCGCCGCCGAGGACTTTGCCCCAAAGTGGCGTACCGTTGGGCTGGTATTTTAATACAAAGGCATCTGCATTTCCGTCCTGGCTTTGTATCCCCTGCCCGGAAACAAGATCGAGTACGCCGATGAACTGGCCGGTAAGGTAGATATTCCCGCCCTGATCCGCAGCAACATCGTGTACCTCGTCATCATATACCCCGCCGGCTTTCCTTGCCCAGCGCAAAGTACCATCCATACCCATCGCGGCAAGAAATATGTCCCAGTCGCGGGTGTTGGCTGTCATGAGGGCATTCCCGAACGCCACCTGGTCGTTGAAGATACCTGCAATGACCAATGCCTCCCCAGGGGCAAGCACCATTGACTTAATACGGACGTCCCCACGCCCGCCGAATTTTTTTGCCCATAGCGTACGGCCAAACCGGTCGAGCCTAACCATAAAAGCGTCCGTCTTTCCTACCGACACCAACTTTAACGTATCTATCACCAGGGTATCGCTGAAATAGCCGCCCAGCAGCAGGCCTCCGTCCGGTGCAGCAGCGACTGCACATAATTCTTTTATATTTCCACCTTCGATTACCCGGGCCCACTCCAAAGATTTTTCAGGGCCAGGGGCAAACTGAGCAGCAAAAATGGCCTTCGGGTTTCTGGAAGTCTCGAGAATAGCACCGCCCGGAAGCGATAGCCGCTGCCAAAAAACACCCCCACAAAATATGCCCCCTGTACTGCCCAGCCCCAAACCGGTGAGCAGATCCTGCCCCGGACCGCCAAGCTGCAGCAGTAATTCCGGACTACTGCCCGGATTAAGCGCGGCAATGAAAATATCTTCCGCACCGAACGACTGCAGAACCCTCGTCCCCATAACTGTCCGCCCAGAAAATGTTCCGCCAGCCAGCATACGGCCATCCGGCAGGGGCGCCAACGCATCCAGAGACTCGTTCGAAATGCCGCCCCAGGAAGCAATGGACAGCCATGCTTGTCCATGTAAACGATGCCCCCACAACAGCGTGGCAAAAATGGTTGTTGTGATAATACCTTTTGTGGACATACGTTATTTTTGGCACTGGTTTGGTCATATTAACCACAAAATCTTCATCAAAGTCCATCCGATATGAAAATTGCCGTTTTTGTACCCCGCCCGGCTATAGCAGCCCAAACATTATTCCTTGCCCTTTTCCTAACCGCCTGCAACTCCAAAGATAACCAGCAGCGGGCCGCAGATGTTGGCACTTCAGACCCCATAATTTCCCAACTGACCCAGGAAATCGGAAAAAATCCAAACGATGCCTCCCTTTATTTCAACAGAGCACAACGCTACTACCAAAACGAAGGCTACGACGAAGCCATCCAGGATCTGGGTAAAGCCCTGAGCATAGACACTATCAATCCCGGCTACCTCCATTTACTCGCAGATGTCTATCTCGATTATTTTCGTTCACGTGAAGCCCTGAAAACAATGGAAAAAGCAGCCTCCCTGCATCCAACACGGATCCCGACCCTGCTCAAGCTGAGCGAGTTCCAGCTAATCCTCAAACAATATGAGCCCTCTTTAGCAACAATTGACCGCATCCTTCAGGTGGACCCGCAAAATGCCGAAGCATTCTTCATGATGGGCCTGAATTTCAAAGAGAGCGGGGATACAGCCCGCGCCATCAACGCCTTTCAGCAATCTGTTGAGTATGACCCCGATCTCATAGATAGCTGGATCAACCTTGGCCAGTTGCAGGCAGCACTCGGAAACCCTATCGCCGAACGCTATTTCGACAGTGCGATCCGCATCAATACGGCCTCAATTCCTGCACTCCATGCAAAAGCGTTTTACCTGCAATCCCAGGGCAAGCTGCTTCCTGCCATCCGGCTCTTCCAGGAAATCACCCGTATCGAACCCCAATACGCTGATGCACATTATAATGCAGGCCTGCTTTACCTCGATCTGGACTCCATCCCCCAGGCTTACCGCGCTTTTGACCTCGCTATCCAAACCGATCCCGTCCATATCCGGTCTTATTTTTACCGCGGCCTTTGCTCAGAAATGCAGGGGCGTTATGAAAAAGCACGCGCGGATTACCACCAAGCCCTTTCTTTCTCCCCTGATTATGCCGATCCCGCCGCAGCCTTACGGCGCATCCAGGAAAAAAAATAACCCATACGGCCCTTTTGTGCAACCCCGGGGCTTACTTCCTGTCATTACATACAGCTAGCTTGTTGTGACGGCGTAAGCATAGCGGGAAAATGTCCGGTCTTTCGTCCGCACCAGGACTTTTGAAGGGATATCAGAGCAGCTATGCGACCGGAGAGGGTGCAGTGAGCGCACAAAAAGGGCTTTATCCTGCGATAATCCCGTGCAAAATCTGATTTTGGTTTTGATTTAACACCTGTTATTTGGAACCCACACTTACGCACAAGACATTGGTAGAATCCTGCCAACGGGGCAACCGAAAAGCACAGTTCGAATTGTACCGGCTTTACTCAAAAGCCATGTACAACGTCTGCCTGCGTATGGTCAAAAACGAATTGGATGCAGAAGATATCCTCCAGAATGCCTTCATGGATATCTTTTCAAAAATGGGCACCTTTCGCTTTGAGTCTTCAATCGGAGTCTGGATAAAGCGCATCGTCATCAACCACAGCATTAATTTTTTAAAACAACGGCGCTTGACTTTCGAAACGTTTGATGATAAGTACCAGGACAGCATCTCCGATGCAGCCGATAGCGAAGATTATTCAAATATTGCCCTTAACGTAGAACAGGTAAAAAAAGCGCTCTACAACCTGCCTGATGGTTATCGCGTAGTCTTCTCGCTCTACCTCATGGAAGGCTATGACCACCAGGAAATCGCCGAAATCCTCGGGATTAACGAAGCAACCTCAAAATCCCAGTATAGCAGGGCCAAACACCGTATCAGGGAAATATTGCGCCACCAACAGGGCAGAACTTCAATTTAATGATTATGCAAAACAGGGACTACCTCGAAAATTTTATCCTGGAAAACCGGCATCACTTCGACGATGCAGTGCCCCGCGCTGAGCTATGGTCTCAGATTAAGCCCAAAGCATGGCATGCCCGTATCTTTAAACTAAATACGCCTGTGGCGATTGCGGCCAGTATCCTCTTTATCCTAACAGGAGCACTCGCTGGCACGTTTTTGTCCCGCCAGGCAACTTCCCGGCAAATTGCGGCACTCGAACGCAGTGCCCCGGATTTCCTGGAAACAGAACGCTATTACCAAGGGCAAATCCGCCAAAAAACCGCTCGGCTGGCCGGAATCCCCGCCGGCCACCCAGTCCTGTACGACCTCCTGCAACTCGACCAGGCAATGGAGGAACTGAAATCCGAACTGCTCAATGCCCCTAAAGGCAAGGAAGAAGAAATTATCTCCAACCTGATCCAGGGGTACCAGATGAAAATTTCCATTCTGGAACTCGTCCTCCAAAAACTCGACAATCCACCTTCCGTAAACCAGAAAAAAAATACACATGAAATCAGCATATAATGTTATCTGCTTCGTCAGTATAATCCTGCTCACAGCATCACTGCCCGGAATGGCATTCCCCAAGGCCGAATTTAACAGGACCGTCAAAAAAGAATTCCCGATCCCCCTTAATGGCACTACCTATCTGAATAATAAATACGGAAAAATGGAAGTAAAAACCTGGGATCAAAACCGTGTCAAAATCACTGTAACCATTAAGGTCAAAGCCAGTAGCGAATCTGCTGCAAATGACGTTTTTGACCGTATCGGCATCAACTTTACCTCCGGCGAAGGATATGTGAAAGCCGAAACAAGCATCGAACCTACTGGTAAAGGTTGGCGGTGGATCTGGATAGGGAGCACCAGCAGCGATTACAGCATCAATTACGAGGTGTTCCTCCCTGCAAGCAACAACCTCGATATCGGCCACCGCTATGGCGACCTCTTTGTCGCCGCAATGAAAGGCAGAGTAAAACTGGATGTAAAATATGTCAACTTTAAGGTAGAGGCTATGGGCGACAACTCCTCTATTTTATTCGGTTATGGCAATGGCACTATCTCACGTGCCGACAACCTCAACGCCGAAGTCAGTTATTCAAAACTCCAGGTAGAGGAAGCGGCGGATATCCAGATCACAAGTAAATACACCCAGGTCAATATCGGAAAAGCCAAAGACCTCAATACCACTACCAGGTACGATACTTATATCATCAACCAGATCGGGGACCTCAAAAATTCCGGGGCATACGATAATTTCAAGGTCAATAGTGCTGCCAGCATTGACTTTAACTCAAAATATGCCGGTCTGAAGGCTGAAAAAATCAGCCGGTCGCTCAACTGTAACCTCTCTTATGGAAATGTGGATGTCAAAATGTCCGAAGGCTTCTCCAAAGCCAATTGCACCGGCAGCTATGGAAATGCCAAAATCGGACTGCCGCAAGGCACCGCATTTGCGCTTGACGCAGCGACCAACTACGCCGGGGTAACCTATCCCGACAATCTGGACATTGACTACCTCGTCGAAAAAAATACCAGTACGACTATTCAGGGAAAAACTACAAAAGCGGCAGAAGCGGTGATCTACCTTCGCATGAACTACGGCGGCGCAAAAATTTACTACTTTTAACCCGCCTGGCCTGATTGCTGCTTGTATGTGTATCGGCCAGGATTGTGCAAAAACTCCTCTCGCTGCTCATGGCACAAAGAGGCTGTCGCATCATAAGACTTGTTGCGATAGGTCCTCGTGGCGGAAAATAAGCTGTTTTTCGTCCTCGCGAAGGCTTTCCGTGGGAAAATAGCCAGGCGATGTGGCCGAAAAAAGGCATCGTATGGGCGGAAAAGAGCCGTTTATAGCCCGGGATGATCCTGCGGAAACAAGTCTATGCAAAACAGATGGCGATAAAGTAGCAAAAATGCCCTGGCCGTTGTATTTTACCGCTCAAATACCTAAGCTATGACCATCAAGTTTTGTGGTGCCGCACAAGAGGTGACTGGCAGCTCGCACCTGCTCACCCTCGACAACGGTTTCAAAATCCTGCTCGACTGTGGGATGTATCAAGGTGCCGATCCGGATATGGAGCGGTTTAACCGCGAATGGCTCTTTGACCCTGCCGAAATTAACTGCCTGATTCTTTCTCACGCCCATATAGACCATATTGGCAAAGTACCCCGCTTTGTCAAAGATGGGTTTGAAGGTTCGATCCGCTGCACCCATGCTACCCGCAGCCTCGCCAGCATTATGCTCCTTGATAGTGCGAAAATACAGGAAAGCGATTCCATGTTTTACAGACATCGCAAAGGCAGCTATGACGACATCCCCTTTCACGAGCCCCTCTATACCAAAGACGATGTGGGCAGGGCCATGGAACTTTTTGTCGCCTATCCTTATGAAAAATGGTTTAAAATACATGACGATGTAGAAATCCTGTTTCGGGATGCCGGCCATATCCTGGGCAGCGCAAGTGTCACCCTGAAAATACGGGAAAACGGAAAGACCATTTTTTTTGGGTTCACCGGCGATATTGGCCGTCCTTCGCGCCCGATCCTTCGCGACCCAATCCCGATGCCGAAAGTAGATTACCTCATCTGTGAATCTACTTACGGCGACCGCGAGCACCTCTCCGCCCCGGAAGAAAGCGGCAAACTCCTGGAAATTATCCTCGAAACCTGCATAGAAAAAAAGGGGAAGCTCATCATCCCTGCCTTTAGCGTAGGACGCACCCAGGAAATCGTCTATCTGCTCGACAAGCTCGAAAATGAAGGCCGGCTACCCAAAGTACCAGTCTATGTGGACAGCCCCCTGGCCGTGAATGCGACAACGATTTTTGGAGCACACCCGGAATGCTATGATGAGGATATGGCAGATTATCTACTCACCGACGATAACCCATTCGGCTTTAACGGGCTTGCTTATGTGCGCAATGTAGAGATTTCCAAAGGCCTCAACCATTCCAAAGAACCAGCAGTCATCATCAGCGCCTCGGGTATGATTAATGCCGGGCGCGTGAAGCACCACGTCTATCACAGCATTGAAAACCCCCGGAATACGATCCTCCTGGTCGGCTATTGTGCCCCAGGGACACCTGGTGGCTACTTGCAGGACGGCGCGACGGAACTACGCCTGTTTGGAGAGACCAAAAAAGTCAATGCCCGGATTGTCTCCATGGATTCTTTCTCGGCTCACGGGGACAAACTCGAAATGCTGGACTTCATAAAAAATCAAATCGGCTCCGCACGGCAGGTATTCCTCGTCCACGGTGTGCCTGAAGCACAGCGCAATTTCAAAGGACTTTTGCTCCAGGCCGGTTTTAAGGATGTTGAAATCCCAAAATTGGGGGAAACCTTCGATTTAAAAGCATAACCCCTCCACACGCGCTCAGCATGTGCAGGTATCTTGAATTCTTGCAATTCTAAAAAATACTACTGTATGGAAACAATGCGAATCTACCTCATCTTCGCAACCGCCTTGATCCCTTTGTTCGTCGGCGCCCTTTGGTATCACCCTAAAACTTTTGGAAATACCTGGATGCAGATTGCAGAGATATCAGAGGACAAAATCAAGAATAGCAATATGGCCCTTATTTTTGGGCTGACCTACGGATTTGGTGTGCTTGCCTCTTTTATGCTCGGAACCATCGTGGTGCACCAAACCCATATCTACTCTATTCTACTCGAAGAGCCAGGCTACGGGAATCCTTCTTCCGAATTAGGATTGTACCTCTCGGATTTCATGGAAAAATACGGACAAAACTACAGGACTTTCAAACATGGGGCACTCCATGGAACGATCGCGGGCATTTGCTTCGCAACGCCTGTACTGGGTATCAACGCGCTTTTTGAGCGGCGGGGTTTCAAATATATCGCCCTCCATGGCAGCTTCTGGGTCGTTAGCCTTGCCCTGATGGGTGGCGTATTATGCCAGTGGATGTAGCTGAATTACCAAAGCAGGAAAGAGGCTGTCTCATAAGTCCTTTGTCCTTGACGGCTTGCGCCGCCAAGGAATATTTCTTGAGGTTGTGTAAAAAATATTCCGCCGCCTTCGGCGGCGAAAGAAAGTTTTGAAAAAACACTGCCTTCACTGATTTTGCTTTGCAAAATCAGTGAAGGCAGTGTTTTTTCAAAATATTATTGGGCGGCGTCAGCCGCTAAATGACAAATGAAGGCCTCCGGCCTTTTTACACAACCCCAAGAAAAAAGTATTCTGCCGCCTACGGCGGCAAAATACTTTTTTCACAGCCCCATAATCTTAAAAAAATATACCACGAGCAACAGCAGCTCATTCCTTAACCAGGACAATCCTGGAAATCAGCCTATCATATTGGATCAAGGTCGAGAATACGCAATCGTTTTTTATTGCCAAACCGTATAATCCGGTACTTAAATATCCGGGGGATTAACCAGGACGTCCCGATTGTCGTGGACGACACCAGTGCATCTGACCAGCGATAATCGGGCACACCTAATTTTCCGACATCATCCGTTGCCGTTCCAACAATCGCGAATGCCGACCAGCCTACTCCAAACCAAAAAAGGGACTGGCCTATTGAAGCAGGCGCACGGCGTACATACCTGAAAGCATGGATTTGTCCAAGTTTTACAAAACGGTCGTGAAACAGGACGATGCTGTCCTCCGGCAATAAACGGACGATCTCCCCGGTGTACCAGGTGACATCCCCTGACAAACGGTAGGTAAGTACTTCGCCTACCGGGATTTTCCGGGTGTACAGACTCCCTTTCTTTTCAATCTGCAGGAACTTCTGGCCAAAGGCCGTTCCGGCAGGAATTACGCACAAGCAAATGGCCAGAAAAGCCAATCTGAGAAATGATTGGACCAGCCCATGTCCATCATTTGAAAAAAGATAATTCCCATTCTTCGTCTTCATGACCGATCATTTCGCTTTGGACTATAAGAAAGGCTGTCAATAAAGCCTTTTATCCTGCCTTAGCTACCTGTTTATACATTTTCTTCAGCAGCCGGGTCATTGCCCCTTCGATATCGCCGAAAGGCAGGGTTTCTGCTGCGGTATAGAGTACCATCAATACTACAGGACGTTCTATCCCCGTCAATAAACCCTGTTGGATACGAAAAGCCTCCCGTACCTGCCTCCGGATACGGTTGCGGTCAACAGCATGGGGAAACTTCTTTTTTGCTACACTCACCCCCATTTGTACCGTACAGTTTTCAGGGCTTTGTTCCACCGGTAACCATACCGCCCTGAGCGGGTACATCCCGAAAGAATGCCCGTTTTTAAAGAGTTTTTCGATGATTTTCCTGCGCTTTAATCGCATGGTTTTGTCAAACTTCAGGTCGTGCATCCCATGGAAATTTATTTGGATGGCCTTTACTTCTGCTCAATAAACGCATAATTTTACCACTGTCAAAGTATTTTGCCGGAAATGCACCGGTTGATCCATTGCCGGACGGGCTTTTCCGCATCGCCGCACTGGATTTTATCCACCCTGTTAACAAGAGGCTGTACCGTGGAAGCAAGGTGTTGTTTTTTATACACCTGAAATTTTCCTGAGACCTCCAGGCTACGCTAACCGAACAAAATAACAGGGTAAAGGAAGATCGGCTTGTTGAGCAGCAGGGGCCGAGTCATCCTACTATTGTACGACTGCGCAGTAAAAAGGTTTAGTTTTAAAAAAAATACCTGGTTATGTCAGAATATTCCGAAAACAAAATCACTATGAAGCACCTGGCCGCGGAAGACCGCCCCCGGGAAAAGCTTATGACGCGCGGGAAAAAAGCCCTTACCGATGCAGAGTTGCTGGCTATCCTGCTCGGATCGGGATCAAGGGACGAAAATGCCCTTACCCTTTCCCAGCGTATCCTCAACTCCGTTGAGTACGACCTCAACACCCTTGGGCGCTGGAGCGTAAGGGAGCTGATGCGCTTCAAGGGAATAGGTGCCTCCAAAGCCACCCTTATTGCGGCGGCACTGGAGCTCGGGGGACGCAAGCAGCACAGCCAGCCAGTGGAAAAACCCCAAATCCGTTCCAGCAAAGACGCATATCTCTGTATTGCCCCGGCAATTGCCGACCTCCCCCATGAGGAATTCTGGCTCCTGCTGCTCAACCGTGCCAATCTGGTAGTTGCAAAAGAACGCATCAGCTCAGGTGGGATTGCTGGTACAATCGTTGACCCCAAGGTCGTTTTTCGGCGGGTCCTCGAACATTCGGCCTCATCGGTCATCCTGGCCCATAACCATCCCTCCGGCACGCTTCGTCCCAGCGATGCAGATATCGCCCTGACAAAAAAGCTTGTCATTGCCGCAGAATCCCTGGATATTCAAATACTCGACCATCTTATCGCAACAGAAAGGGGCTATTACAGCTTTGCGGATGAAGGGCTTTTATAAGTTGGCTTCAACCATTAGCCGTACTGACTGTTTCTGAATAAGTTTGTTGCGATGGCTCGGCGTAGCAGGGACAATGCGCTATTTTCGTCCACACGAAGGATGAGGGGGCATTGCCTGGCGACGCGGTCGAAAAAAGATGTGGCGCAGGCGAAAAAGCGCTATTTTTGACCCGCGATAGTCCCCGTTGCAACAAGGCTGATTATCGCTATTACGTCATAAGCGCGTGTTGGAGATTTTATGCCGGGGGCGAAACAGATTCACTTTGTGTCGGTTTTTGACTTTTCAAAGGAGTATAGCGGGGCTATATCGCTGAAAAAGGTAGGGGATGGCAAAAAATGCGTCATTGCCGGCTCGCTGATAAAAATCCAAACGCGCCCCGGGGTTTATTCCCAAACTGCCGAAATTACCGGCAGTACGCTGCCCGAACACTCTAAAAAGCAATACTTTGTCAACTGCAAAAGCAAACCAACTCGACCTGAACATCCTCGGAAGGGTAATGGCGCAGACCAGGCCTTACAAAGCCGTATTTTGGCTATCTGCGCTGCTGGCCATCGTGCTTGCACCCCTGGCCACCCTGCGGCCTTACCTGGTACAAAAAATGGTGGACGACCATATTTTCCATTTTGACCTGGCCGGCCTTGGGCGTCTTGCCATAATTTTTGCAGCAGTACTCCTACTCCATGCCGCCCTGCAGTATTTGTTCATCTATCTGACCAACTGGCTGGGACAGGTCGTCGTCAGGGACCTCCGCATAAAGGTGTTCGATCACGTCACCTCCCTTCGGCTCTCGTTTTTTGACCGTACCCCCATCGGCAACATCACTACCCGGACGATCAACGACCTGGAGACAATCAACCAGGTATTTTCCCAGGGGGTCATTACTATGATGGCCGATGTGCTTACCCTTTTAGTCGTCCTGGCCATCATGCTCATCACCAGTTGGAAGCTCACGCTCGTATGCATGGTCACCATGCCTTTTCTGGTACTGGCGAGTTACATCTTCAAAGAAAAAGTAAAAGCTTCTTTTCAAAGCGTCAGGACGCAGGTAGCGCGGATGAACGCATTTTTGCAGGAGCGGATTTCGGGGATGCGAATTGTACAAATATTCAACGCCGAGCGACAGGAAGAAGAGCGTTTCAAGGCCATCAATAAGGATTATACGCAGGCGAACCTCGACTCGATGCTCTACTATGCCGTCTTTTACCCTGTCGTAGAAATCATCTCTGCCGCTTCCCTGGGGCTTATGGTCTGGTATGGTGCACGGGGCGTAGTGGCGGAAGACGTGACCCTCGGTGTATTGGTGGCTTTCCCGATTTACCTCAATATGCTGTTCAACCCGATCCGGATACTCGCGGACAAATTCAACACCTTGCAAATGGGGCTGGTGGCTTCGGAACGCGTATTTCATCTGCTCGACCAGGAGGAGCAGGTCGAAACAGGGGGTTCCCTCGCCCCCCAACGCATGAAGGGCGAAGTTACTTTTGACCGTGTTTCCTTTGCTTACTCCGATCACAACCTGGTTTTAAAAGAAGTCAGCTTCCAGGTAGCTCCCGGCCAGACGCTCGCAATTGTGGGGGCAACAGGCTCCGGAAAAAGTACCATCATCGGGCTGCTAATGCGTTTTTACCAATATAACCAAGGGCTAATCCTCGTGGACGGAACTGATATCAGGGCATACGACTTACAGGCCTACCGTCGCCGCATCGCCCTCGTCTTGCAGGACGTATTCCTTTTTTCCGGAACGGTTTTGGAAAATATCACGCTCAGGGACACTTCCATTTCCGAGGCGGAAGTCATCAATGCTGCAAAAATGATCGGAGCCCACGATTTTATCGAAAGGCTGCCCGGCGGTTATCAATATCAGGTTATGGAACGCGGGGCTACCCTGTCTATGGGTCAGCGCCAGCTCATCTCCTTCGTGCGCGCGCTCGTTTTCGATCCCGACATCCTCATTCTCGATGAGGCGACTTCTTCCATAGATCCCGAAAGCGAAGAGATCATCCAATTTGCGATTGAAACCCTCATCGCGAAGCGTACTTCCATTATTATCGCCCACCGCCTCTCGACCATACGGCACGCCGATCAGATCCTTGTTTTACATAAGGGCAAAGTCGAGGAAACAGGCACAGAAGAAGACTTGCTGAAAATCGAGGACGGATATTATAAAAAATTGCACGAGATGCAGTTCCTGCAATTTTCCGAAAATATCGGGGATTGAACCCTGTCTGCCCCCTGCGGGAGTTATCCAAAAATATGCTTGCGGTTGGATAAAAAGTCTTCCGCGGCCTTCGGCGGCGGAAGAAAGTCTTGAATGGGCATCGTTTTACCTCATTTTGCTTCGCAAAATGAGGTAAAACGATGCCCATTCAAAATTATTGTTGGCAGTGCAAGCCGCCAAATGAAAAGCCAGTGGCTTTTTACACAACCCCAGGATAAAGGACCTGTGAGCCAGCCTCTAAAAAAACTTTTTGTCGCCGAAGGCGGCAAAATACTTTTCACAAAACCCCATACTTATGTGGCAGCCCTTTTCATTATTTTCAGGGTCGTTCATTCAACCCGGAGAATCATTTCGAGATCATTTTTTTGAACTGCTCGATTTTATCGTTAGGGACGGTCAGCGAAAGCTGATAATGATTAATTTTCCAACCTTCAGGAGTGCGTTCAAGGACACCGGAACCACGACACGTTCCCATCCAGGTGTCGAGTAATTCGTCCCACCACGCATTCCGACCATCATCAGATACCCTTATTGTTCTGTCTTTTGAAGTAAATGCCCAGGCACTTTCCCTGTCAAAAGCACTTTTGGCCCAGGTTTTGAGCTCATCCCTGAGCCAGCGTTCAGAGGCATCCGTTCCGATATAGACACCGTGGGGGGCCATCAGGCCAAAAAAAGTATCTTCATCAGCAACTGCCGCGGCCCGGTGCCAGTTGTCAATCAGCTGTTCGAGCTCGGATTCTGCCGACTCAGGTTCCTGAATACACGTAGTCTTGCGGCGCGTATCGGTAATCTGGACGATTTTCCACCCTTCCTCGCCTTTGAACAGGTGGAATGCGTTGACCCCGCAATGGCTGAAATCTGATCCTACATAAAAGGTGTAATCCGTCCATACAGCGGCAAGTCCCTGGTCAATACGGACGTCATAAGAGTGGATACGTTCGTCGAGCATAACCCCCTTTCGGGAAGCAATACTCGCGATGAAGCGGTTGATCTCGGTAGTAGTAAATTGTGGCTGCCCCGCTCCATTGACAGATGTACTTTGAAGTTGTGCCTGAGGATGAAAGACTGTACGCACCATTGAAGTGTCTGCCGCACGCATCCCGTCAAAAAGTTTTTGGATAACAGCGATGACTTGCGCGCGTTCGCTTCCGTTTTGCGCAATTATGGCTATCGGCAGGGATAAAAAAAAGCATAAAAAGAAGTTTTTCATAATTCGGCAGTATTGGTGATTTTGTGGAGTGATTTGATTTGACGTGGACTATTTTAGGTTTTCACTGCAGCGGGTTGTGTGGCGAATTTATGGCTAAGCGATCATAAGATGGAAAAAAATACTCCGGAAGAAAGTTTTTTTTTATTTTACCCTTGAATTAAATGCCCTGATGCCCTATTTTTCTCCATCATTGAACAATTGTACAAGGTTTATGCGTAGAATAACCGATTATGGGCGGTATGCCCTGGCTGCTTGTCTTTTGCTTTCGGCCGTCCTTACAGTTAATGGGCAGCAGCGTTTCAAGCTGGTCCCCGGCAGTGATCCGGCGGAAGACCGCTGGGTGGATTCCGTCTTTAATGCGCTTGGAGAAGATCAGCGCATCGGGCAGTTGTTCATGATCCGCGCACATTCGGATAAGGGCCCTGAACACGTGGCCCTGGTAGAGTCCCTGATCCGGGACTATCAGGTCGGTTCGCTATGTTTTTTTCAAGGGACCCCTGAAAAGCAGGCGGAATTGACAAACCAATACCAGGCTTTGTCCAAAACCCCATTGATGATCGCTATTGATGGCGAGTGGGGCCTTGGAATGCGCATGAAGGAATCCGCGATGAGCTTTCCCCGCCAATTGATGTTAGGGGCAGTACAGGACAATGACCTGATCTATCGGATGGGCAGGGAGATTGGACGGCAGATGCGCAGGGTGGGCGTACAGGTCAATTTTGCACCTGTAGCAGATGTCAACAACAACGCAGCGAACCCTGTAATTCATACCAGGTCTTTTGGCGAAGACCAGTATAACGTTACAGTAAAGTCTTATATGTATATGAAGGGGATGCAGGATATTAACGTGATGGCTTGTGCCAAGCACTTCCCCGGCCATGGGGATACAAATGTTGACTCCCACTACGATCTTCCTATTATCCGGCATGACCGCCCGCGGCTCGACAGTATCGAACTCTATCCTTTCCGCGCATTATCCGACTATGGCATCGGCAGTATGATGGTGGCACATTTACAGGTGCCAGCATTGGATGACCGGGAAAACCGGCCAACGACCTTATCGCGCAACACAGTCACCAACTTATTGCGCAAAGAACTGGGGTTCAAGGGTTTGATTTTCACAGATGCACTCGAAATGAAAGGTGTGACGAAGCATTTTGGTGGAGGGATTGTCGAAGCGGAAGCATTACTGGCCGGAAATGATATCCTTTGTTTGCCCGAAAACCTGGGTGCTGCCTTGCGGGAGATAAAATCCTACCTGGCCAATGGCACGCTGGACCGGGAACAGCTCATGGAGAGCGTCCGCCGGGTACTCAGGGCTAAATACCGCCTCGGGCTGACCCGGGTGACCCCTGTGCCAACAGAAAATATCCGAAAAGAGTTGAGTACCCCGGAAGCAGAGGTACTGCGCAGGGAGCTTATCAAAGCCTCGTTGACGATGGTGCGCAACAAGCAGCGTCTGATCCCGATACAGCGGATTGATACCCTCGGGATGGCCTCATTGAGTATCGGGGCGGGTGCAGAAACAGCATTTCAGAAGCGCCTGTCGGCTTATGGGAATATTGCCCATTATCAGACGAGCAAGGAAATTTCCCCGGAGCGTGCGGATGCCTTGCAGGCCCTCCTGGAGAAACAGGAGATAGTCTTTGTAGGCTTGCATGGGATGAACGCTTCGAGTGTGCAGCAATTTGGCCTTTCATCAAGCGCACTTGAATTTTTAAAGGGGTTGAACCAAAAAACCCGTGTTGTCCTGGTCGTATTCGGGACGCCTTATGCCTTAAAGTATTTTGATGACTTTGAATGGGTATTGCAGGCCTACGAGGAAGACGGCGCTACGCAGGACCTCGCTGCACAGGCTTTATTCGGGGCTATCGGCCTGGCGGGCAGGCTGCCGGTGAGCGCTTCGGCACGCAGCACCTACAATACGGGCGAGGATACGCCGTCTTTGGGGCGTATGGGATTTGCCATCCCCGAAGAAGCAGGCCTTCGCTCCGATACCCTGGCACGGATTGCCCGGATTGTAAAGGAGGCGATTACAGAAGGTGCCACACCAGGCTGTGTAGTCCTCGTCGCACGAAAAGGGCAGGTGGTCTATCACGAAGCCTTTGGCGACCACACCTATTCCATTCAACATCCCGTACAAAAAGATGATGTATATGACCTTGCTTCCGTGACCAAGATTGCGGCCACCACACTTGCGTTGATGCACTTTAAAGAGCAGGGCAGGATTGACCTGCAAAAACCCCTGAGCGAATATCTGCCGGAATTAAAGGGGACCAATAAGGAAAATATCCTGATATCCGATATCCTCGCTCACCGCGCAAGGCTGCGCGACTGGATACCCTTTTATGAAGCTACACTGGTCCGGGACAGCCAAAAAGAGGTCAGCCCATCGGCAGACTTTTACCGCCCTGTACCTGAGCCGGAATTTTCTATTCCTGTGACGGAGCGCATGTTTTTGCGCGATGGTTTCCAGGACAGTATCTGGCATCAGATTTGGTATTCCGGTTTATTTGAAAATTCTGGCTATAAATACAGCGACCTGGGGTTCTTCCTTTTTTCAAAACTGGTTGCACGTATGGCCGACCAGCCTTTGGATGCGTTTGTCAAAGAACGTTTTTACCAGCCGCTCGGGCTTCAAACGACCACCTTTCAGCCCTGGAAGACCATTGCCCTCGACAGGATTCCGCCTACAGAAGAAGATAACTATTTCCGCAAGCAGCGTATCCATGGCTATGTACACGACATGGGTGCGGCGATGCTGGGCGGGGTGAGCGGCCATGCCGGCTTGTTTTCCAACGCCCTTGACCTGGCTACGCTTATGCAGATGTTGCTACAGAAGGGTCAGTATGGGGGGCAACGCTTTTTTGACCCTGCAACCGTGGACCACTTCACCACCAGGCATCCTGCCGGCAACCGCCGTGCGATGGGCTTCGACATGCTTCCAGTAGGTTCCAGATACCCACCTAATGTTTCTGCCCGGGTCTCGGAGAGCACCTTCGGCCATGTCGGGTTTACAGGGGTATGTGCCTGGGCTGACCCCGAGGAGTCCCTGATTTTTATTTTTCTGGCAAACCGTACCTATCCCTCGATGCGCAACTACCGGCTCAACAAATTAAGTATCCGCAACCGGATACAGGCAACGGTTTATGATGCTTTATTTGACCGTCCGGCACCCTTGCACGTTGGTAAGCTGGAGCTACCGGTTTTTTCGGTGAACTGATTGCCAGAGGCGATCCAAATTCCATTGCACCGCTGTAAACGCCTGCCCTGGGAGCTACAGAATTGACCTCATCGTACGTTTCGGCTTTTGCTTGGTGTGTTTTTTCCTTTATAAAGTTCAATATGCTATGCGTTTAACCCTTTCTTTTTCTTTCTTGTCGTTACTGCTCTTTTCTTTGAGCGGAGCGGCCCAAACACCCATCTATGACTCCGGGGGCGTATTAAGCCCTGAACAAGCTGCTTATGATGTGACGTTTTATGACCTCAACGTCCAGGTATTCCCGGAAGAGCAGCGAATAGGGGGTACTTTGGAAGTACGGGCACGTATCGTCCATCCGATGAACGTTTTGGTATTAGACCTGGATACCTTGCTCGTGGTTTCCGGTGCAGTGTTGCTGGATGCGGCAGGTGTGCGCCACTCTTTGAAGGTACAGCGCGAAGGCGGCAAGATTTGGGTTGCCCTTGGTAATACCCGCCAGGCCGGGGAAAATATCCGTGTGCAGGTGCAGTACGGCGGAAAACCCAGGGTTGCGCCGCGGGCACCCTGGGATGGGGGTTTTGATTGGAAAAAAACGTCTTCCGGGGCACACTGGATCGCGACCAGTTGCCAGGGGGAAGGAGCAGATATCTGGTGGCCGGTGAAAGACCATGTAAGTGATGAGCCTGATTCCATGGGGTTCCATGTGCGTGTACCCAAGCCCCTCGTCGCCGCCTGCAACGGAAGGCCGAACGGTTCGGAAGATCACGGGGATGGTACGGTGACCTATCACTGGTATATCTCTACGCCGATCAACGTGTACAACGTCGCGCTGAACATCGCCCCTTATCGCCTCATCCGGGAGCCTTATACCAGTATTGCAGGCGAATCGTTTCCCCTTATGCTGTATGTGCTGCCGGAGGATTATGAAAAGGGAAAGATCTTGTTTGAGGAAATTAAGGAACATATTGCTTTTTACGAAAAGCTACTGGGGCCATATCCTTTTCGGAAAGATAAATATGGTGTAGCGCAGACCCCCCATCTTGGTATGGAACACCAGTCCATCATTGCTTATGGAGCTAATTTTAAAAATACTTCGATGACCGGGGGGATAGACTGGGGCTTTGATGCATTGCACCATCATGAGTTTGGCCACGAATGGTGGGGTAACCTCGTAACAAATTATAACTGGCAGGATATGTGGATCCATGAGGGCTTTTGTACCTACATGCAAGCCCTCTACATAGAAGAAAAGCAAGGAAAATCCAAGTACCTCGAATATATGGGCAGTCAACGGCGCTTCAGGAACGAACTTGCCATAGCACCCAGGGAAATCCTCTCTTCCGACGGTATTTACCGGGCGCCAATCTATGCGAAGGGCGCATGGGTACTCCACGTTCTCCGTGGGGTGATGGGCGATACGACTTTTTTCAAAGCCCTGCGCAGAATGGCCTATCCCAGTCCTGAACTCGAGAAAATCACTGATGGCCGGCAATGTCGCTTTGCTACGACCGATGATTTCCTGCTACTTTGCGAAGCATTATCGGGGATGGACCTGGATTGGCTTTTTGATGTATATCTGCGGCAGCCGAAATTACCGAGGCTTTATTCCCGTGTCGAGGGCCAGGAGCTGACGCTTCGTTGGGAGGCTCCTGAAGGGTTGCCATTTCCGATGCCCATAGAGGTCGAGCTGGACGGGAAGGTACAGCGCGTGATGGTGGGCGATAAGGGCGTTACCCTGAAGATTCCCCGCAATACCCAGCCATTAGTGGACCCCAACCAATGGCTGCTGTGTGATTTGGTCAGGTAAACAAATTTTCTTGCAACCCCAGGCCTGCCTTAATTGTTTATACGCTATTATGCAACGTCCTATTTGGCCTATACTTTGGTTTTCTCTGCTGATGGCATGCTTTCATGCCCGTCCGTTACTTGCCCAGCCTGAGTACGACTTATTTTTGATTAAAACAGTCGTTCCTTTTGGGCAGGCAGGGTTCGTGGCTGTTTTTCTCGACCATCCGGAGCGCCCAACACAGATGCGCCTGGAATTTTTTGCCCCCGACAACCGTTCGCTAGCCAATAAGCTGGTCTCCCTGGAACGCAGGGGGGTAGAAGCTAAGTTTGAGGGGGTCTTTGCCTGGAATGGACGCCTTCAGGTGCTTACTTCCATCTATTATCCCGGGCCGCAGCGGAATTATCTGATGCTGCAGCAGTATGAAATCCCGGATTTCGAAGAAGTGACCGGTGTGGTCGTAGATGAGGCATATACGCCTCAGCTTTATCGCGTCCCATTCGGATATGCGCTTTCTCCTGACAGTACGAAGGCAATGTTTTATTCCTGGTCTTATTCTTTACCCGAAGATCCTGCACGGCTCACGGTCACGGTACTGGGAGAAAATCTGGATACCATCTGGCAGCAGCGCTATGTGCTGCCATATAAAAATGCCTCGTTATACCTCTATAATTGCCGGATTACCGATGATGGGCGGGCTTTTTTGCTCGGAGAAAACTATACCGGTAAAGTGGGACCGGTAATTGACGAAAATAAAATCGAGTACTTCGTCCTCAGTGCAGTGCAAGGTGAGGAGAATATGGTGATTTACGATATTAATCCTGAGGGTTATGCCCTGCGTGGCCTGCATATTGATCCTGTTGAAGGGAATGCAATGGCGGGAGCTGCTTTTTACCAGGAAGCCGGAAAAGAAGTCCACCTGGGACTGTTCGCGTTTTATATCCCTCCGGGCGGAGGGAAAATGGTACAGGGCAAAGTCGCAATTGACAAAGAGCTGTATCAATCGGCTTTTATCTACCCGCAGGGCGATGACCTGCTGAATGCCAACCGACATCGTTTCGAGTCCTATCAGGTAAGAAAGGTGAGGGTACTCGCCGATGGCAGCCTCCTCGCGATTGCAGAGCAGGAATATTACAGCCCCACAGAAGGGGTCTATGAATTCAACGATATGCTGGCCCTTCGACTCAGGCCAGACCTGCAACGCCTTCAATGGTTTCGTCGCCTGCCGAAAAGACAAACCGAAGGTTTCAACCAAAATGCCCTTTCTCCATTTTCCTTCAGGGAAGTTCATCGGGAAGAAAAAGTATATTTGATTTATAACGATCTTGCCATACACCATCAGCCTTCCGGCAAGTTCCGCACTTTAGGCCGCTATCTCGGGGACGATGGTGTAGTAATAGCGGCTGAACTGGACGAAATTTCCGGAAAAGTCCGTTTTTTCAACCTGAGTAAGGCGTTGCAACCCCAATCCATTCAAAAGGCCTGGATTTCGCATTGCTGGGATCTGGAGGGGCGCGAATTGCTGATTTTTGGCGGTTCAGATATCCTGGGTGAAAGCAAGCTCGTTGGGCTGAATTGGAAGACCATTCTGCAACAACCCTACAGGGAATTCTGACCGCTTGAGTTCACCCGAAATTTTCAGCATATTTTCTGAAGGCGCTTGCTTCAGGCAGGATCAGCTCCGGACGCTTTTTGCCAACCTTTACCCCAATACAAAACCCCTGAATCAGATGTAGATTTATCGCGTGAAAAAATAATGTCATGGCCAAACAAGCACCGCGAAAACCGGCACAGCCCCGGATACGCCTCGCAAAGCAAAATAATTATAGAGAAAAAGCACCTGCTACGGGTGATACGGCGCCTACCGAAGGGATGCGCCTGAATAAATATGTCGCACACTGCGGAATTTGTTCCCGTCGGCAGGCTGCAGACCTGGTCAAGGGCGGCCAGGTGAGCGTAAACGGCGCTGTAATTGTCGAGCCTTTCTACCAGATGAAGCCAGGGGATGTCGTCCGATATAAAGGAAAGGTAATCCGGCCCGAAGAACACAAGGTTTATCTGTTGATGAATAAACCTAAAGGGGTGATTTCAACTTCCCAGGACGAACGGGGCCGCACTACGGTAATGGACTTGATTAAGGATAAAGTAAAAGAAAGGGTCTTTCCCGTTGGGCGCCTCGACCGCGATACTACTGGTCTGCTTCTGCTTACCAACGACGGCGAACTGGCCATGAAAATGACCCACCCGAGCTTCAAAATGGAAAAGCAATACGATGTGGAGCTCAATAAAGAACTTAAACCAGAAGACCTCCAAAAGATCCGCGAGGGGCTGGTACTGGAAGACGGCCCTGCTACCGTAGATGCCGCCCACTATACCCCCGGAAAAGGAAAAAATGCGGCAACCCTGTTGCTGCATGTTGGCCGCAACCGTATCGTTCGCCGTATTTTCGAACAACTCGGCTATGAGGTGGTCAAACTCGACCGCGTTTACCTGGGTGGGTTGACAAAAAAAGACCTCCCCAGGGGTTTCGTCCGCTACCTCACCCCACGGGAAGTTATTATGCTCAAACACTTTTCCGGTAAATAATCTGATACATGCTGCATTTCACGGATAAGGGGATATATTGCCCCCGGGCAGATGTATATATCGATCCCTGGAAGCCCGTTCAACGGGCATTGATTACCCATGGCCAGTCCGACCATTCCCGGTGGGGGCATCAGACCTACCTTTGTACGCGCCTGGCCCAACCCGTAATCCGCCATCGCCTGGGGCCGGTGAATATCGAAACAGTTGAATACGGCGAAATACGGACCATCAACGGGGTAGATTTTTCCTTTCATCCCGCAGGGCATATCCTCGGTTCTGCCCAGATACGGGTTGCCTTCAAAGGGGAAGTCTGGGTGGTTTCAGGAGATTATAAACTGGAAGACGACGGGCTTTCCGGAGTTTTTGAGCCGCTGCGTTGTCATACCTTTATCACAGAATCTACTTTTGGGCTTCCGGTGTACCACTGGAAGCCACAGGCGGAAGTATTCCATGATATTAATACGTGGTGGAAAGACAACCAGGCGCAGGATAAGGTCAGCGTCATTACCGCGTATGCCTTAGGGAAAGCACAGCGGATACTCATGGGTATAGACCCTGCAATCGGCCCAATATTTACCCACGGGGCTATTGAAAATGTCAACGAAGTAATCAGGGGGCAGGGGGTTAGCTTACCAGCTACCCGGCGTGTTAATCCGGCAGCAAGGGGAAAAGGATACTCCGGCGGATTGGTGATCGCCCCGCCATCTGTCATCGGCTCGCTATGGCTACGCCAGTTCAGGGAAATTTCCCTGGGGGTCGCGTCGGGCTGGATGACGCTGCGGGGCTCTCGTCGCAGGAAAAATGCCGACCGGGGTTTCGTACTCAGCGACCACGCCGATTGGAAGGGGCTGAATGCAGCAGTCCATGGGACAGGGGCAGAAAAGGTGATCGCGACCCATGGTTATTCCGATATTTTCAGTCAGTGGCTCCGGCAGCAAGGCCTGGAAGCCGCCGCTGAAAAAACCGCCTTTGAAGGTGAATTGCTCGATCCTGCCCAAATGGAGGAAGGGGAAAAAGAGGAATAGCTATGCAGCGATTTGTTCAACTTTTTACAGAACTGGATCAGACGACTAAAGTCAACGATAAAATTGACGCTTTGGTACGCTATTTACATGACGCCCGGCAGGAGGATATCCTATGGACAATTGCCCTGCTTTCCCATCGCCGCCCTAAACGTACCGTGACTACTTCTTTACTGCGCGAATGGGCAGCCGAAGCCGCCGGCATTCCCCTCTGGCTTTTTGAAGAATCCTATCATATCGTAGGCGATCTCGCAGAAACCATATCCCTTGTGTTGCCTTCGTCAATATCTTCCAACCCCCAGTCATTGAGCTACTGGATCAATTTTATCCGCGACCTGGGGGATTGCGGTGAAATGCAGCGCAAAGAGCGGATCCTTGGCGCATGGGCGCAAATGGATACTGCAGAGCGCTTTTTGTTTAATAAGCTGATCACGGGCGGTTTTCGTATCGGTGTTTCGCAGCAACTTCTGGTAAAGGCACTGGCACGGTATTCCGGGGTGGAGCAAAATATCCTCGCACATCGCCTGATGGGCAACTGGAGCCCGGAAGAATATACTTTGGAACACCTGCTACTCGGGGCCAGCCTACAGGAGGATATTTCGAAGCCTTATCCCTTCTATCTCGCCTATGCGCTGGAAGATGCGCCCCACACGCTGGGGCAGCCCGATGAATGGATTGCGGAGCGCAAGTGGGATGGTATCCGCGGGCAGTTAATTGTGCGGAGCGGAGAACTCTTCGTTTGGTCGCGGGGAGAAGAACTAATCACCGATAAGTTCCCGGAATTCCTTATGCTCGCTGGTTTACTTCCCGATGGTACGGTTCTCGATGGTGAGATTCTGCCGTTCAAAGCCGGCAAACTACTCCCTTTCCAATTTCTGCAAACGCGTATCGGCCGGAAAAACCTTACCCGGGCGGTACTGGATAGCGCCCCTGTAGTCCTCCGGGCTTACGATTTACTGGAATTCGGGGGCGAAGACCTGCGCCAGTTGCCTTTTCGCACGCGCAGGGAGCGGCTGGAACAGCTTCTGGCAGACTGCCCGGCACCCGTATTGCAAATTTCGGAGGTGCTACCATTTGATGACTGGGAATCGCTGCACGCAGCAAGGGAGGATTCCCGCGAACATGCCAGTGAGGGAATTATGCTCAAACGCGCAGATTCCGTTTACCGCGCGGGCCGCAGGCGCGGCGATTGGTGGAAATGGAAGGTAGATGCGATGACCGTGGATGCCGTGATGATTTATGCCCAGCAGGGCCATGGCCGTCGGGCCAATTTATACACCGATTTCACCTTCGCGG
The DNA here is from genome assembly GCA_040382095.1 of Lewinellaceae bacterium. Taxonomy (GTDB): domain Bacteria; phylum Bacteroidota; class Bacteroidia; order Chitinophagales; family Saprospiraceae; genus JADJPL01. The sequence goes on along the minus strand of JBEIGB010000016.1, from coordinate 8,898 downwards.
TTTGGAAAGACAAGCACCTGGTACCTTTTACCAAGGCATATTCAGGGCTTACCGATGCAGAATTCCAGGAGATCAATGCATGGATACGTCAAAACACGCTCGAGCGCTTTGGTCCGGTCCGCAGTGTCAGACCAGAGCTGGTGTTTGAAATTGCCTTCGAGGGGATACAACCTTCTACCAGGCATAAGTCCGGAATCGCATTGCGCTTCCCGCGTATCTATCGCTGGCGTCGCGACAAGCCTTCGCAGGAAGCCAATACGCTGGAAGATCTGCAGGCCTTGCTGCAACGTACCAGCGGTTGAAATCCCGATAAGGAACAGCTCGGGGGGGGTGCAAAGGTACCCGGGCCACTAAAAGCGGGAAAGGTCTTATCCTTTCAGTGTCCAGGCAGTGTTTTTTCACCTGCTTCAATCGCTATTTCAAGGTGGTTGGCTGCGGGCGGGAGCAGGCAGGTAGCGTATGGCGTAAAAACGCAGGGCGGATTGTAGGCTTTATTAAAGTCCAGCGTGGTTTTTCCATTCTTATCGGCCAAAGGCACATGTAAATAACGGCCACCGGAATAAGTTTCCCTGCCAGTGGTAGCGTCGGCGAAGATGAGAAAATACCCCTCGGGGTCTTCCAGGGCTTCGATCCGGTAGGTGGCACCGCCTTTTTTGAATTCCAGGATACCAGCTGAAGCCTGTTCAATAGTCATGCCGAGTACATTTTGCATGCGGACCGAACGGCTGGAATCCACAGGGACCAGGGTTGCTTCGATAATCCACCCGGGGTGTATCGGAAAAGCCGGGATATTTGACATCGCTGTAATTGCAGGGTTTTCCCGGTCCCACAGACGGATGCCATAGCGCCCACCACGTTCAAGGAGTACCCATTCGAGCGCCTCCCAACGATAGGTAGCCGGTGCTGCTCCAGGGAGCAGACGAAGGGTAGCCGACGATACTTTTTTTTGAGTAATACTCTCCATCGCCTGTACATCGGGGGCGAGTTCCATCCGCACCGAATCGCCTTCAAGATAAAAAATACCCATTTTTGCTGGGGATTTGGCCGGAAAAATCACCTGATTGCTACGGTCTGATCCAAAAGTGTTGGCGCCGGGTTCGAGCCAGTACAAACCAGCGAGGGCCAGCCATCCGTCGGGCGCTCTGAGTTCCGCCATTCGCTCTGAATTCCAGGCGGCATGTACTTTCAAATATGCAGGATCGGCAGGGGGGATGGCAGGTTTACAGGCCGCAATAATAAAGGCTGCTCCTGCAATGGCAAATAGTGGCTTAAGGTGTGGCATAAATTATTCTTTCGTTTGTTGACAAAAATACCAGTTTTTTACCTGTATCTTCCGATAAAAAACAATAAACGACATGCAAAAACTCATCTTAAGCCTGGCTTTATTACTGGGGGGAGCCTTCATACTTCGCGCACAGGCTCCCGGAATTGCCGATAAGGTAAAAAATATGCGCGCCTATCCGGGGTATTTCAATTATTACTGGGATGAAAAGGAAGGTAAGATTTGGCTGGAAATAGACAAATGGGATGCTGAGGTCCTTTATGTCAATTCACTGCCTGCCGGGATAGGCTCGAATGATATCGGTCTTGACCGCAATCAGTTGGGCAGCACCCGTATTGTGAAGTTTATGCGCAGTGGCCCCAAAGTACTGATGCAGCAGCCCAATTATGATTACCGCGCAGTAAGTGAAAACCCCAAAGAGCGCAAATCCGTGGCTGATGCGTTTGCGACTTCCGTTTTGTGGGGGTTTAAGATAGAAGCGGAGTCGGAAGGGAAGATCCTGATTGATTTTACGCCGTTTCTACTCCGCGATGCCCATGGCGTAGCGGCTCGTTTGCGCAACAGCAAGCAAGGAAACTATCAGGTAGATCCGCTTCGCTCGGCGATTTATCTCGAAAACACCAGGAATTTTCCACAAAACAGCGAATTTGAGGCGATCGTCACGCTCGTCGGAGAAGCCCAGGGTGGCTGGATCCGTTCTGTTACACCGTCTTCCGACGCCGTCACCGTGCGTATGCACCATTCTTTGATCGAACTGCCTGATGACAACTATAAGCCCAGGGTTTATGATCCGAGAAGCGGTTATAACGATTTGAGCTTTGCCGACTATGCTACTCCGATAGATCAGCAACTGGTCCGACGCTTCATCGTCCGTCATCGCCTGGAGAAGAAAGACCCCAATGCAAAAGTCAGCGACCCGGTTGAGCCGATAATCTATTATCTGGACCCAGGCGCTCCGGAACCCATACGTTCGGCACTGATTGAAGGAGCAAGCTGGTGGAACCAGGCTTTCGAAGCGGCTGGTTACCGCAATGCCTTTCAGGTGAAGGTCCTGCCCGAGGGTGCCGATCTCATGGATGTGCGCTACAATGTCATTAACTGGGTACACCGATCTACCCGGGGCTGGTCTTATGGCAGTTCGGTAACCGACCCACGTACCGGGGAAATTATCAAGGGGCATGTGTTGCTGGGTTCCCTGCGGGTGCGCCAGGATTTCCTCATTGCCCAGGGCCTCGTGGAGGCCTATGCCAATGGTAAGACTGCCGACCCACGTTTGAAGGAGATGGCGCTGGCACGCCTGCGACAGCTTTCCGCCCATGAAGTGGGGCATACCATCGGACTGGCACATAATTTCGCGGCAAGCGTAAATGAGCGGGCGTCTGTCATGGATTATCCACATCCGTATATCGCACTCGATGCTCAGGGGAAAATGGACTTCTCTAAAGCGTATGCAACAGGTATCGGCGAATGGGATAAGCGTATGATTATCTTCGGGTATCAGGATTTTCCTGATGGTACCGACGAAGCGGCTGCCCTGGATAAAATAATACAGGAGAATATCAAAATGGGCTATCTGTACCTTTCCGACCGCGATGGCCGCTCCTCCAATGCTGCCCACCCCTATACCCACGTGTGGGATAACGGAAGCAGTGCTACTGCCGAATTGCGGCGCCTGATGAAAGTCCGCGAAACGGCTTTGGCAACTTTCGGCGAGAAAAATATTTCCCCCGGTGCGCCAATGTCGAATCTTGAAAATGTACTGGTCCCACTGTATCTGGCTCATCGCTATCAGGTGGACGCAGTCGCTAAGTCTTTAGGTGGGGTAAATTATGCTTACGCCCTGCGAGGGGATGGCCAGCCAACAAATGCTCCTGTATCCCCCGCAGCGCAGCGCGAGGCTCTGACCGCCCTGCTGGAGACGCTCGACCCCGCTTTCCTGACGCTGCCAGAACGGATTATTGCCCTGATCCCCCCGCCCCCGATTGGCTATGAGCGCGACCGCGAAATGTTCAAAATCAACACCGGGTTGACCTTCGACCCGATTGCTGCCGCAGAAAGCGCTGCTACCAATACCATTGGGCTGCTATTTGACCCTGTCCGGCTCGCACGTGTACTCGAACACCACGCGAGGAATTCACAGTCGCCTTCCGTGAACGAAGTATTTGACAAAATCTTTCAAACCCTTCATCAGCGCAGTGGGCTCAGCCTCCTTCAACAGGAAGTCCATCGGACGATTGAAAAATCGGCGCTGCACCATCTGCTTCAACTGGCCGGTGACCGCGATATCCAGCAACAGGTCTCAGCTATTGCCCTGCAAAAAACGGAAGCACTCGCCGTAGATTATGCCCTCAAAGCCGCTTCCGGCGATCCCGCACAACAGGCACATTGGAAATATCTGGTGGAACAAATCCGCTTGTTCAAAGCAGATCCCAGCCAGTATAAAGTGCCTGCAATGCCGGCAATGCCCGATGGCGCACCCATTGGCTGTATGGAGGATTGGGAGTGAATGGAGTAGAAGAGATGTGTAAATTTTATGCGGCTGTCCGAAAAGTATTCTGCCGCCGAATGCCGCCAAAGGATTCGGGACAGCCCCATAAAATTTTTTAGGGGCTGTCTCACAAGTCCTTTGGCGACGAAGGCGGCAAAATACTTATGAGGCACCCCCTAAAAAATATTATTTGGCGACGTAAGCCGCCAAATAATATGCCAGGGGCTTTTGCATAACCCCCTAGAAATATTATTTTGTTGCCAGACGGCTATTGCCGAAGCTATACATAAAATAAATTGCCAGCCCTACGGCCATCCAACCAAAAAACACCAACCAGCTTTTGGCGGGGATTTCAATCATCAGATAGGCGCAGGATAGCAGGCCCAGAACCGGGATGAGGGAGAAATTTCGCAAAAACGAAAGAACTGCCATGCTGAGCGCCAGTAAAATAAAAAACAGGAACAAAACCTCCTGATACGCTTCCTGCCCGATATTGGCAACGGCTGCCTGAGTGCGGTCGCGTGAAAAATATAGAAAAACAGCTACCAAAACGGGAATGATGTATTTGCCATTCACGTAAGGCAGGTTAAACTTACCGGGCTCTTTTTCGATCCGTGGCAAAAGTAAAACGCCCCCGCATACCAGGAAAAATGCGAACAGGGTACCAATACTGGTCAGATCGGTTACCAATAAATCGTCAATGAATACTACCGGGATACCCACCAGAAATCCCGTAACGATCGTCGAAAAACCAGGGGTTTTATATTTCGGATGTATGGAGGCAAAGCGCCTGGGAAGCAGCCCGTCGCGGCTCATACTCATCCAGATACGTGGCTGCCCAAGCTGGAAAACCAGCAGCACGCTCGTAGCAGCCACTACTGCACTCACCGAAACCACGAATCCAATGCGCTGCATATTGAGTTTTTCGAACACAAAAGCAATCGGGTCAGTAACACCTGCGAATTCCTTATAACTAACCATGCCGGTAATTACCAGCGTCGTGACTACATAGATAAGCGTACAGATGACAAGCGAGTAAATCATTCCTCTTGGCAGGTCGCGCTGCGGGTTTTTACACTCTTCGGCCGTTGTAGAGATCGCGTCAAACCCGATATAGGCGAAAAAAACGGCGGAAACACCGCGTAAGACCCCGGTCATCCCGTTTGGAAGGAACGGCGACCAGTTGTCTGCTGTGCCTTGTGAAAAAATATACCCTAACCCGACGAAAGCTACAAATATCAGGATGATGATTTTAAGCCAAACCATCGCATTGGCACTGTTTTTACTTTCCTTAATGCCAATATAAGCCAACCAGGTAACGAAGATGACCACCAGCAGGGCAGGGAGGTTGATAATCAATTTAAGCCCCATGAGGTTTGGTGCAACGTGATACGCCATGCCTGTGATGTCTTTACCTTCTGCTATGGCCTGCTCGTAGGCGATTTTTGCCGGTTGGTAACCGATGGTCAGCCAGTCCGGCAGCTGGATGTTGACGGCCTGAAGGATATTATTGAAATATGAGCTCCAGGAAATTGCCACTACGATGTTCCCAATGGCATACTCCAGGATGAGTGCCCAGCCGATAATCCAGGCAATAACCTCCCCAAAAGTGACATAGGAATAGGTATAAGCACTACCGGATACCGGCACCCGGGAGGCAAATTCCGCATAGCACAGGGCAGTGAATCCGCAGGTAATGGCAGTGATGATGAACAGGATGCTTACGCCTGGCCCTCCCTGATAGGCAGCGCTCCCGATTGTGGAGAAAATTCCCGCGCCAATCACAGCAGCTATACCTAAAAAAGTCAGGTCTTTGACTCCAAGCGTTTTGTGCAGGCTTGCTCCATGACTGTCAGATTCCGGGGCAAGCGTTTCAATGGGTTTTTGGCGGAATAATTGGGCAATTTTCATAAAATCGTTTTTTTTCCGTCTAAGAAAAGCAATTTTTACTATTTGAAGGAATTTTTGTTCCTTCGATTGGGTAGGTTGCGGATTTTTAAGGGTATTTCCCCTAAACTCTATATGAAAAATGCGGTTTCTCGATTATGCAGCATCCGGAAATCTCTATCGTTTGGTTTAAACGGGACTTGCGCCTTCGCGATCATGCACCCCTGGTGGCAGCAATCGCTGCCGGCCGGCCGATATTGCTCTGTGCTTTTTTCGAACCCTCTTTGATCGCTGCCCAACAATACGACATCCGGCACTGGAGGTTCCAGTACGAGTCGGTCGAAGATCTGCGCCGGCAATTAGCGCCTTACCGTGCACCATTTTATCTCATACATGGGGAAGTAGTGGACGTATTGCAGCGGCTTGCGCGCTATTTCAGGATCAAGGCACTTTATGCCCATCAGGAGACGGGGCTGAAAATAACATTTGACCGCGACCTGGCGGTGCAACGTTTTTGTTCCAGCGGGGAAATTGTCTTTCGGGAATTCCGCCAGGATGGCGTATTCAGAGGCTTGCGCAACAGGCTGTACTGGCAGCAGCGATGGGAAAAGGAAATGACCCAACCACTGTTGAATCCGGATTTAACGGGCCTCCGTGCAGTCGTGCTGCCGCCCGGGCTGGAAGATAAACTTGCCGGCCCGGCCCTTCCCACAGCGTTTCTACAGCCAGATACCCTTTTTCAGCCTGGGGGGGAGACGTATGCCAGGCGTTACTGGAATAGCTTTATCGAAGATCGGGCAAGGCAGTATTCCCGGCATTTATCCAAGCCGGGATTAAGCCGGAAAAGTTGTAGCCGTATTTCGCCATACCTGGCCTGGGGCAATATCAGCGCCCGGGATTTGTATCAAAGTGCTGTTGTGGCCAAAGAGCGGCCAGGTTTTCGGCAGCCTCTGGAGAATTTCCTCTCCCGCCTGTGGTGGCGCAGCCATTATATGCAAAAACTGGAAAGTGAATGGGCGATTGAGTTTGAACCCATCAATAAAGGGCTGCAGGATTTAGACCGCGGCTTTGATCCTGAGATATATACGGCCTGGGCAAGCGGCCATACCGGCATTCCGCTAGTAGATGCTTCTATGCGCTGCCTACAGGCGAATGGCTGGATCAACTTTCGCATGCGGGCCATGTTGGCCACATTTATCACCTTTTCCCTCTGGCAGGACTGGAAGGCTGCTGCTGCACATCTTGCCCGTTTATTCCTGGATTTCGAACCGGGCATCCACTACGCACAATTTCAGATGCAGGCGGGGCTGACAGGATATCATCCCCTGCGCATTTTTAACCCCACCGTGAATGCACAGCGCCACGATCCGGAGGGGGATTTTATCCGTACCTGGGTACCGGAGTTAAAGCAGGTACCTGCTCCGCTGATTCATACCCCCTGGACAATGACGGAGATGGAACAGCATTTTTACCAATGCCGTATCGGCAGCGATTACCCTTTCCCGGTGGTAAATTATGACGATGCCACCCGATACCACAAAGCACGTTACTGGGCCTGGCGCCAAAAAGCAGAAGTATTGGCCTGCCTGCCTGCAGTTTGGAAACGACACACACTGCCACAAAATATAGAAGCGTATAAAAAAGATAACACTTCAGGTCCGGAGTAAGCCGGATGACATATGGAAAAACACCATCGGGCAATAATCATCGCCTACGCTATCCTTTCTTTAGTAAATCCCGGATTTCAGCCAGTAGCTCCTCCGAGGTCGGGCCAACCGGAGCAGGTGCTCCCGAGTTCTTCAATTTGTTGACTGCTTTAACGATAAAGAAAAGGGTCAGTGCGACAATCAGGAAAGAAATGACGGCATTGATGAATTTTCCGTATGCCAGGACAACTCCACCTGCCTGGCGGATATCTTCCACCGACGAAAGGTTGACGGATGTATCGGTCGGACTTTTCAAGAGGATAAACAGATTGCTGAAATCCGGTATACTGGAAATACCTGCAATCAGGGGCATCAGGATATCATTTACCAGGGAGGATACAATTGTTCCGAATGCGGCACCAACGATAATCCCTACTGCCATATCGAGCATGTTTCCCTTCAGGGCAAATTCTTTGAATTCTTGGAGCATGGTTCAGGTGTTTTGTAGGTGAGAAAAAAGGATAGGGAAGTGTATTCTATCATTATAAGCGTTGAGATAAAAAAACGCCTTACCTGCGGTTGAAAGCTTTATTTTTTGAAGCTGTCCCATAATATTTTGATTGAGCCTGTGTAAAAAGCCTCCGGTATATTCTTTAGCGGCGCAGGCCGCCAAAGAACATTTTCAGCGCCCTGTTTTCACTGATTTTGCTTCGCAAAATCAGTGAAAACAGGGCGCTGAAAAATTTTATTCTACCGCCGAAGGCGGCAGAACACTTTTTACACAACCCAGGAACTTGTGCCGCAGGCGCTTCATCATAAGAATCTGTCGTGGTGGGGGGCGATTACGCCACCCCCATTTCCTGCCGTATTTTGTTGAGTGCGGAGCCTGCCCTTACCCATTCGATCTGTTGCTCATTGTAGGTATGGGCGACATCGAAAGCATCGCTGCTACCATCTTCGTGGTGCAGTATCACCTTCAGGGCTCTACCTGGCGCCATGGTTTCGAAGCCTTCTATGGTGATTTTGTCGTCCTGGCGCACTTTGTCATAGTCTTCCGGGTTGACGAAGGTCAGTGCGAGCATACCTTGTTTTTTGAGGTTCGTCTCGTGGATACGCGCGAATGATTTCACGATGACAGCCTTTACACCCAGGAATCGCGGTTGCATGGCGGCGTGCTCACGGGAAGAGCCCTCGCCATAGTTTTCTTCACCGAAGACCACTGTCCCGACACCTGCATTGCGATAAGCGATACCGGATTCCGGGACGGGCAAATATTTATTTTCGGCGTAGTTGATAACGTTATTCATTTCGCCGTTAAAGGCATTGATGGCACTGATGAAGGTATTTTTGGCAATATTCTCCAGGTGGCCGCGAAATTCGAGCCAGGGGCCGGCCATGGAGATATGGTCGGTGGTGCATTTACCTTTTGCCTTGATCAGGATACGCATACCCTGGAGCTGGTCAGCGGAAATAGGTTTGAACGGATCGAGCAGTTGGAGGCGGCTGGAAGACGGTGCAACTTTGATTTCGATCGCAGATCCATCGTTGGCAGGTGCCTGGAATCCGGCATCTTCAACGGCGAAACCTCTGGAAGG
>JBEIGB010000015.1:0-54055 GCA_040382095.1 Lewinellaceae bacterium | reverse complement strand
TAATTTGATTACCGGATGCACGTTGGCCCAATCCCATTTATCCGCTATCCAAAGGCCCTGAAACAGTTCCCGGCTGCCGCTGAAGAGTTCCTGTAGGGTAGAAACCGTAATAGACTTGCCGAAGCGACGCGGGCGGGAGAGGAAATAAGCACCCGGTGCGGAAGCGATGCGGAAGAGATATTCCGTCTTGTCCACATACAAGAAGCCATTTTCAATGATTTTCCGGAAATCCTGTAGTCCCAGAGGAAGTTTTTTGGGCATGGGTAAGGCGTGCGTTTCGGACAAAGATATGAAAAAAGTAGTGTTATGGCCGCTTTATTGGGTTTACTGCCAACAGTTAAAACTTTGAACCAACAGGTTTTGTGCGTTTTATCTAATGTATCTCGAAAATTTGCACAAAACCTGTTGGTGCAGGACCTATTTTGAAGATGATACCGGATATATTCCACTAATCTCCCATTGCCCGAGGGAAATGGGGATATTGTCTATTGCATTGAGGCGGTCGAAGAAGTCCTTTAATTGGAAAGGTTTATTTTGCGCTTCCAGAGTTCTGGAATATTCCATCATTGCCTGTTCTACCAGGAATTTTCCGGTGATATAGCTGGTGCCATACCCTGGCTGGCGCAGATAAAGATGCTGCTCAAAAATGCGGAGTTCCTTTTCCGTTTTCATCCAGCCCCGCGGAGTATAGTCCGAGTGGATTCCGCCAGCTTCTTCCATAGTCATGAGGTTGGCGTGGGCATAAAGGGAGCCAAGTCCGCGGGCAGCCCTTTGGGCGATCAAAATATAGACGATTTCCCGGCTTCTGGGGGAGTCGTCGTACAGACCGGCCTGCATGAAAATTTCCTCTACGGCGGTAGCCATACCTTCATTTCTGGAATCGAAGATATTATAAAGAAGGGGGAGCCTGCGAATAGGATTCACATTCGGCGCTTTATCCATTCTTGCGAGCTCAAACCAGTGGTAAAAGTGGGAATAAAGCGGCCGGGGGTCCAAATGTGCGGTAATCCAGAAGAAATGGCGCTTTTCTTTAGGCACAAATTGTCCGAGGTGTTCGCGTAGAGCGGGTTCGAAGTAGTCTTTTACGGTAACAATATCTTCTTTCTCCAAAAACGCCATCAGGCTTTGTGCCGAGCGTTCGGCGAGTGCCTGATAGGCTTCCGGATCCTCAGCGGAAGGCAACTCCGGGAGGTTCCGGTTGCGGTGTTCTTCCAGTTTCAGGCCCGACCACGCACGTGCCAGCTCTCGCTTTAGCAGCATGACCTCCTCTTCCCAGGTCAGGGGTACGAGGTGGACATTTTGCTGATACCAGGTGTACTGGTCCTTGCCGATACCCGATGGGCCTGTTTTGGAAGGGGCTTTTTCTTCCAGCCACTTCGCGAAAGCATCGGTGGAAAAGATAGCAGCTTTTATGGCTATACGCAGATCGCTATCGGCTTCGACACCGGGCAGGTTGAGCACTGCTGCCAGGTCTTCACTCTGACTGCGGATATCGCGTATGCCGGCAATCCAGAGTTCCCGTGCATTGCCGGTGAGATTCTGCTTTGCCTGTTCATTCAGGACGGGGATTACCCCCAGGTCAGAGAGCAATCGTTTTTTTTTCTGTTCGGAGAGCGGGAACTGGTAGGTCCACAGTTCAGTAGTGGCATGATGGGTCGGTCCTTCATGTGCCGGCACATCGCTGCGATCCGTCCAAAGACTTTTATAATAGGCCGGATCCCGCTCCCAGGGCTTCAGCACACGGTAGTTGAAATCAAACCCGTTCATTTCCGCCCATATAATCATCCAGTCTGCTTTTTGGGGAATCGTCCATCCGGAGGTATCTATATCGAGCAGTTGCGCCCGCAGTTTTTTGAATTCCGGCATACGGCGGGAGAAAGTCTTGGCACGGTAATCCGGTGCGCCGTCCAGGCGGGGCGGATTTTCAAATTCCCGCCATGCTTTGAACAATTGGGCGAGGGCTCCGTAATCAGTTCGGGTACTATCCTTTTCCGGCTTGCAGCCCCCAATGGTCAAGACAAATAAGATCAGAAAGGTCAGGATGGGTGTTTTCATGGTTTGCTGTATTTTAGTGGCAATATAAAAGTTTCGGTACAATCTTTGGCATATCTGCGCTGAAACCATACGATTTCTTAAGTGTTAATGAAGTAGCTTACTTTTTTTAAAATAATCCAATGAAAAAAAATATCCGTCTGGTCCTCGTGATTGCATTAGCTACAGCACAATTCTTTTCCTGTCAGCGACCGCAGGAACAAGAGGAAAACAAGGTGGTGGTACCGCCAACTCCAAATGCGCCGGATCCTGTAGTCAGCTTCAATACTATCCTAAGCGGGTACGAAATTATCTGGGGAATGGATGTTTTGCCGAATGGCGATCTGCTCTTTGGGGAGCGTAGAGGGAAACTGTATCTCAGGAGCGGGGATAAACTCAGCGAGATTTCGGGGTTCCCACAGGTTCGTACAGGTGGACAAGGGGGACTGCTGGATATCCGTCTGCATCCGGACTATGCAACCAATGGATGGGTGTATGCAACCTATTCTGCTACTGCCTCCGGCAACAGCGGGGAGCTGAGGCTCGTCCGCTTCAAGTTGGCCAACAATCAGGTCCAAAATCTGGAGCAGCTATTCAAAACGGGCGGAGGAAACACCTGGAACGGGCATTATGGCAGCCGTATCCTTTTCGACCGGAAAGGTCACCTTTTCCTGGCAATCGGAGAGGGGGGCAGTGGTACTTATGCCGGTCCAAGATCGAGCAACCGCAATTCCCAGGATACCGATCAGGCCTGGGGAAAAATCCACCGGTTGAGGGAAGACGGTAGTATCCCTCCGGATAATCCCGTCCTGCCGGGAGGAAGCGCCCCCGGCTCCATATTTGCGTATGGCGTGCGCAACCCACAAGGCCTGGCGCTGCACCCGGTCACAGGTGAAATCTGGGAGGCCGAACACGGGCCCCGCGGAGGCGACGAACTAAACATTATACAATCAGGGGCCAATTATGGATGGCCGAATTATTCCCTGGGCGTCAATTACGATGGAACTGCAATCTCTCAGGGCCACACTGCTGCGGGAATTGCGGAGCCCCGATATGTATGGACGCCTTCCATCGGCGTTTGCGGGATTGCGTTCATAACCGCAGATGCCTTCAAATCGTGGAAAGGAAATTTACTGGCCACCGGACTTGCTGCACAGAAATTGTACCGGTTGGTGCTTGAAGATAACAAGGTGAAGCAGCAGTCGGTCTTACTCGAGAATTCCGGAAGGGTGCGCAACGTCGTCCAGGGAGCCAACGGCAAAGTATATGTTTCCCTGGAAGGTCCCGGAAGGATCGTGGAAATTTCGGCGCAATGATTTAGTGGACTTTTGTATTCTTTAACGATACAAAAGCACTTCTTCCCTTTGGGCGAAAAAATCAGGATATCCCGCCTGTTCGATACTCAGCAGGTCCCGGAGCGTTCCACCTTGCTCTACCCATTGTCTTGGTACATCACTTCCATTGAGCAGATCAATCGGCAGTCGGTCGTGGATATATTCAAAAGGGGGCTCCCGCCAGGCAAAATCCCTCCCCATAAATGCGTAGATGGCCTGCAGCAATACTTGTCCGAAGATCCATGGTTTGAAAACGAAAGGATCCAGGACGTGAATCTGGAATCCGGTACAGGTCTGGCCTTCGTATTTATCAAAGGTTGGCTGGAAAGTAGCCGGGCGCAACACAGCGCCGGGTTCCGGTATCCATGTCAAAATTTTATGGTGAAAAAAATCGGCAAATGCGTAAGCGGAAAGCGTCGGGTGTCCGATCAGTTCGAAGGGACGGGTTGTACCCCTTCCTTCGGAAAGGTTAGTCCCTTCAAAAAGAACCGACCCTGGATAGACTTGTGCGGTATCCGGGGTCGGAAAATTTGGTGAAGGCAGCACCCAGGGCAGGTGGCATTGCGCAAAGGTCATGTTCCGGTGCCAGTTGCTCATTGGCACAACCTCTAATTGGACGGGGATATCCCAATGGCGTACGGTAAATGCGGCCACTTCCCCAATCGTCATGCCATAGCGCATCGGAAGGGGATTCCATCCGATAATCGAGCGATAGTTCAAATCCGAAATGTTGCCTTCCACGCGTTCGCCACCCAGTGGATTTGGGCGGTCGAGAACGACCACTTTTACCCCGGCATGGGCACAGGCCTCCATGGCGAGTACCATGGTCCAGATATAGGTATAGACCCGGGTGCCATTGTCCTGCAGGTCCACAATCAGCGTGTCTATCTCGGAGAGCATTTCGGGGGTTGGGACACGCGTTTCCGAGTAAAGGCTGTAAACGGGCACCTGGAAATAGGGATGAAAAAAATGTGGGGACTCGATCATGTTGTCCTGTGCATCGGTTGCGAAACCATGCTGTGGGGCAAAAATCACCTTTAGCCGCTGTCCGAAAACGGCTTTTATCCCCAGTACACCATGTCTTGCCCGTGCATCTATCGAAGCACTGTGGCAAAGATAGCCTAGCCGCCCCGCAATCCTGTCCTGCAAAACCGCTTCGTTTAACAGCCGATCTAATCCGGTTTTCAAGGTGATTTCTTTATAACCGTGAACAAACAAAACTGGCCCCCGGTGCTTCATGGGGTTGTGAAAAAAGCCCATGGCTTGTCATTTGGCGGCCTACGGCGGCGGAACACTTTTTACACAATCCCAAAACATTTTATTCTAAAAACGCCGTTTTTTAAAATTTTATTCTGCCGCCAATTCCCGTATAATCTGCATCATTTTAGGCCCTCCATGTTTACCGACCGACATACTGGTGAGATAGGGGGAGTGGGGGATAGCCAGCGTTTTATCAAAAAATTCTGGTCTCAGGATATAGCCCATTGCATCCATCGCCAGGCCCAGAACGAACTTAGGCCCCGGTTTCTGCATAAGTTTTTTGGATTCCAGACCATAGAAGGGAGCACTTTCGCCGGGGTGTGTAACAAACTGTGCATCGCCGATTTCGAACCAGGCAATTTCTGTTTTTACCGTCTTGCCGATTTTCCTTTTCAGCACACCCAAACGGGAAAGCAGCCGGAATCCAAAAGAGCTGACCGGCATATCAAACTTTTTACGCTTGAATACTATCGCCGGATTTTCCAATGGCGAGGGAGTCTTGAGGGCGTCGAGCGCGGCCTGCGCGAGTCCGGCACCCGTTTTGAAGGTATTTTCAAAGGTAGCCTCCCCGACCGGCTGGACCCAGCCGCCGATCGCTCCCTGAAGAAAAAGGTTTACCCCTCCGATTGTCGAGTCCAAATGGACATATAAGCCCCCAACATAATCGGCAGAAATCAGCCGCGATTCCGGTCCCATGATCGTGGGATGGCAGGCAAAATTTGTCAGGGTAGCAATAGAATGACCTGCTTCGTCCAGAAATTGCAGGGTCGTCACGGAGCGATCTATTTCTTCCGGGACAGAAATGTTGAACACCCAGCCTTCGCCGTGTTCTGTCTGTGCATACCTCGCGGTAGCAGGACGGCGTTTAAGCCAGGCTTCGGTAATTTTGGAAGCTGCCATATCTGTAAGCTGTTCCATATACTTTTTCTGAACCCCGGATGAAAAGCGGTTACGCCCCCAAAGCCCCACCACATCCGGGCCGAGGTGGGTATGTGTCGAAGTGACGACAATGCGCATCGGGTCAAATTCCCCGGCTGGCAAGCGCTGCGCGACTTTTTTACGGATCGTTTCCAGTTCCGGATGCATCAGGCCGATACAGTCCAGCGTCAGGATAGCAAGCGCGCCCCCCTGCCCCTCCACAACGACTACTTTGGCATAGATAGAATCGTGTACGCCGACCGACTTACCTGCCCCGCCATATCCGGCGAGATAGCAGGCGGTAAGTGGAGTGATTGATCCGCTGGCAGCTCCGGCAAGGAGACCATCAGGAGCCTGGGCCTTGACGGAAAGCAAGCCGGCGAGCCATAGTACTGTAGTGAGTACCAGGAAGAAATATTTGTTGGTTTTGTTTTGCATACTTCTGTAATTCATGGCCCTGGGGCCTAAAAAATAATATTTAGAAAGGTGATGACCGCCAGTGAAAGAAATAGCAAGCTCAGGATATAATTGATGTTTCTGGCAATAAACTGTACCCTGCGCTGGATGAAGGGGGCAAAAAAGACGTAAATGGAAAAGAGCAGCCATGCCCCGGCCATTGCCCCGAGTGCAAACCACCAATGCTGCGGATGGCGGAGGTCCAGCCAGCCTTTGGCTTCCAGAAAAGTGGAATACCCGAGGAAGAAAGGAATGCCGAGCATATTCATTGCGGCCATCCCAATACCGGCCAGGAATACCTTTTTTCCGGGCTCCTTCACCTGCACGTCCACCTTTCTGCGTGCCTGACGGTAAAAAAATACGGCCAGCAGCAGGAATACACCGATAGAGGCAATGGTGAGGTTCTGGACGACCTGCGGGTTATGCCCTAAATACCCGGCAAATGCAACGGCAATCAGCGCCTGGACAAATATCACCACAGAAGCACCAGACACAAACAACAGTCCTGTAGAAATTCGGTGTTCCATGCTGATTTTCAGCGCGGTCATATTAATCATCCCGGGAGGGGCAAAACCCAGGAAGGCTACCATGATGGCAAGGGCAACGGTATGAAGAGATTCCATGAGCGGTGCGTTATGTGTTAATGGCACAATTTACCAACGTAAAAGATCAAACCGATCCTTGTGAGATCTTTTTTTTGATTTTGGATATCCGATTTGAGTCGTTTGGACGGTCGGTTTTGGGAAGAAAAGTTTTGATGATCGCGGGATAATCCCCTACCAGCAAGGCCGGATTGGTAAAAAAGATATACAATTCCGCAAAATCGTTATATTTGATGATGCCTCGGGAGGTATATGCCGTTTTATCCTGGCAGGTTCACATTTTTTAAAAAAACTGCTATGCGCATCTTCAAAAAAATCACTATTGCTTTCTTATTGCTTTTATTCGCTGCCATCATCGCCGCGATGGTCTTTTTACAGACGGCAAAACCCAATCTGGAGGGCACTATTGTCTTGGAAGGTATTGAGCAGGATGTCGAGGTATATTTTGATGCTTTTGGCGTGCCGCATATTTATGCCCAGAATCAACAGGACGCCCATTTTGCACTTGGCTATGTACATGCACAGGACAGGCTCTTTCAGATGGAGATGGTCCGAAGGCTGAGTAAAGGGCAGCTTGCAGAAATCCTGGGCCCGGACTTGTTGAAGGCAGACCGCTTGTTTCGCACCCTCGGATTCGCCGACCTGGCAAAAAAATCTGCTGCTGAATTTTATGCATTGCCGGCAAGCGACCCGATGAAACAAGCCGCGCAGGCTTATTATCAGGGGATCAATACATTTATGGAATCAGGGCCTACCCCTCTTGAGTTTACCCTGCTCGGTATCCCTAAGACACCGTTCACGATAGAAGATACTTATGCGATTTTTGGCTACATGGCTTTCAGTTTTGCCATGGCATTCAGGACTGACCCGCTTTTGACTTCGATCCAGGAGCGCCTTGGCCCGGACTACCTCAAAGATCTGGATGTACATTGGACCCCCGGTTCTACTATTATCCCGTCTTATGGCCGTAACCCGCTAAGCGAACAAGGTTTGACCCATTTGCCTGACCTGGAGTCCATTTTTGCGGTTTTCCCGGTAGCCCCCTGGATTGGAAGTAATGCCTGGGTAATCGGGCCATCAAAGACAAAAAGCGGAAAGGTCATCTTCTCCAACGACACCCACATGGGTTTCGCACAGCCTTCCGTCTGGTATGAAGCACATCTGGAGTGCCCGGGTTTTGAACTTTATGGCAACCACCTGGCGGGCGTGCCTTTCGCTATTCCTTTCCACAACAGGCATTTCGCCGTGGGGATGACGATGCTCGAAAACGATGATATTGACCTTTACCGGGAAAAGACTAATCCGAAAAACCCCAATCAGGTGTGGTTCCGCGACCGCTGGGAAGACCTCTCCATACGCAAAGAAACGATTAAGGTGAAAGGGCAGCAAGATCTGGTGCTGGAAGTCAAAGCCTCACGGCACGGCCCTTTTATCAATGAAGTCTTTGAAGAAGTCGGCAGGGCCAGTAAAGATCCCATCGCAGCATGGTGGACGTTCCGGGAATTACCTAATACGTCCCTGCGCGCTGTTTATCAGATGAGCAGGGCAGAGTCCATGGACGAGGTGCGGGCCGCAGTAGCCCTGGGGAATGCCCCCGGGTTGAATATCATGTACGGCGACAAAAACGGCAATATCGCCTGGTGGGCAATGGCCAGGCTGCCGAAACGGCCGGCGCATGTCCATTCCAAATTATTCCTGGATGGAGCGAGCGGGGAAGACGAAATCCTCGGTTATCTCGATTTTTCTGAAAATCCCTCTTCCGAGAACCCACCTTCAGGGTACGTGTATTCGGCGAATAATCAGCCCGATAGCTCCGGAGGGATTTATCATCCCGGATATTACCTCCCCAAAGACAGGGCGCTGCGGATAACCCGCCTGCTGGAGACCGATAACCGTTGGGATATGGAAAAAGTACAGAAAATGATCCTGGACGACCAATCGGAAGTTTTTCCAGAAATTATCCGCGGGATATCGGCTAATGTCCGCCCGGAAACGAAAACCGAGCGTACATGCCTGGAAACACTCGTCAAATGGGATGGTAAAAGCACATTAGATGCCGTTGCACCGACCATTTATGCCAAAATCGTTTACCAGATCAGCGAGAAAACTTTCCTCGACGAACTCGGGGAAGCCGATTTTAAAAATTTCCTCGGCACCCATCTCTACAAGCGCTCCTTCACTTTTCTGATGCGTAAGGACTCCTCCCTGTGGTATGACAATACCGGCACCTCAAAATTGCAGGAGCAAAAACGCGATGTGGTCGGGGCAGCATTCCGCCAGGCTGTGGCAGAACTGGAAAAACAGCTCGGCCCCGATGTTCAGCAGTGGAAGTGGGGTAAGGTGCACACCCTCGAACATGCCCATGCCCTGGGGCAAGTGCCGCTCCTGGCTAAGATTTTTAATGTCGGTCCTTTCCCTGTACCGGGGAATACGGAAGTGATCAACAACCTCATGTTCACGCCGAATGCCAACGGACAATACCGCGTCCAGGCCGGGCCGGCCAAGCGCAGGATCATTGACTTTGGCGATATCGAGCACTCGGTGAGTGTACTGCCGACCGGGCAGTCCGGCAATCGCCTTAGCCCGCACTATGCCGACCAGGCTAAACTATTTGCAGAGGGCAAGTTTCGCGAACAAAAAATGAACAAAGGGGAAATCACTGCATCGGGAAACAGACGCCTGCTGCTGAAAAAAGCAAATCCAAATCAATAGTCAGTGAAAATAAATGTAATCAAAAGTATCTTCGTTTCATAAAAATATCGTCAGAGACCATGAAGCACCTTTTTCCCTATTTACCGATTGCGTTCATCATCTGTGTACTTCCTTTATATGCTCAAAAAAACAGGATTGAAACACCGGTCAAAAAAGAAGCAGACGCCTTATCTCCGTTCACGCAGCTCAACCTGAACGGGCTAAAATTCCGCTCGGTTGGGCCGGCTATTACCTCGGGCAGGATCGCGGATATTGCCGTACACCCGCAGCAACCCAAAATCTGGTACATCGCCGTAGCTTCCGGCGGGATCTGGAAAACGGAGAATGCCGGGGTCACATTCACCCCCCTTTTTGACGACCAGGCTTCCTTTTCCACCGGATGTATCACCCTGGACCCCAACAACCCAAATATCGTTTGGGTAGGTACCGGGGAAAACAACAACCAGCGCTCCGTTGCCTATGGGGACGGGGTGTATAAGTCGGAGGACGGGGGGAAATCGTGGAAGAATATGGGCTTAAAATCCTCGGAGCACATCGGTAAAATTGTGGTGGACCCCAGCAATTCCGACGTCGTCTATGTAGCGGCTTACGGCCCGCTCTGGAAAGAAGGCGGCGAACGCGGGGTCTATAAAACATCCGATGGGGGAAAGACCTGGACATTATGCCTTTTCATTGACGAACATACCGGTGTGAGCGACCTGCTTATGGACCCACGTAATCCCGATATCCTTTATGCTGCAGCGCACCAACGTCGGCGACACGTCTTTACCTATGTCGGTGGTGGGCCCGGGAGCGCACTTTATAAATCAAAAGATGGAGGAAAAACATGGGATAAAGCTATGCAAGGGCTACCTGCTGGCGACCTGGGCCGGATCGGCCTGGCAATGGCGCCTTCCGACCCGGAGGTGGTGTATGCGATCGTGGAGGCCACAGAGGGGAAAGGGGGGATGTTCCGCTCTACCGACCGGGCTGCAAGCTGGGAAAAGCGCAGCGGATATTTTACCACAGGACTGTATTACGCAGAAATTTTCGTCCATCCCCAAGACCCCCACACCATATACGCAATGGACGTATGGAACCAAGTCTCCGAAGATGGTGGAAAAACCTGGCGTATGCTTGGCGAGCAGTATAAACATGTGGACAACCACTTCCTCTGGGTTGACCCCAAAGACCCCGGGCACATGGTTTCCGGATGCGACGGGGGAATCTACGAATCATGGGACGCTGCCCTCACCTGGGATTTCAAAGAGAATCTCCCGGTCACACAGTTTTATAAAGTGAGTGTGGACAATTCCAGGCCTTTCTACAATATCTATGGGGGTACGCAGGACAATTTCAGCCTGGGTGGCCCCTCGCGGACACGCAGCGAGCACGGTATTCAAAATTCCGATTGGTTCGTTACTCAGGGCGGAGATGGGTTTGAATCCCAGGTAGATCCCGAAAACCCCAACATCGTCTATGCACAGGCACAATATGGTGTACTCGTGCGTTATGACCGCGCGAGCGGGGAACAGACCGGCATTCAGCCCAAGCCCGGGAAAGGGGAGGACGAATATCGCTGGAATTGGGATGCCCCACTGGCGGTCTCCAGCCACCAGCCCTCCAGATTATACTTTGGAGCGAATAAGCTATTCCGGACCGACGACCGCGGAGATCACTGGGTGGCGATCAGCCCCGATTTATCGCGCCAAATTGACCGTAACGGCCTGCCCGTAATGGGCCGGATACAAAGTATAGATGCTGTAGCAAAGCATCAGTCCACTTCTCAATACGGCGCAATCGTGGCCTTCTCAGAAAGCCCTCTGGACGAACAATTACTCTTTGCGGGCACCGACGATGGCCTCATCCAGGTTACCGAAGACGGGGGTAAAACCTGGCGCAGGCTGGAGTCGGAAAAAATCCCCGGTGTGCCGGAACGCGCTTATGTAAACTTCCTTCTGGCCTCCCAGCACGATCCCAATGTCGTTTATGCGGCATTCAACCACCACCAATACGGCGACTTTAAGCCATACCTGTTCAGAAGCCAGGACAAAGGCCGTACCTGGATGCCTGTTCATAGCAACCTTCCCGAAAGAGGCTCGACCTACTGTATCGCAGAAGACCATCAGGACAGGGATTTACTCTTCGTCGGTACCGAGTTTGGCTGCTTTGTGACGGTGGACGGCGGCAGGTACTGGAAGGCCCTAAAGGCCGGACTCCCAACGATTGCCGTTCGCGATATGGAAATTCACCGGGGTGAAAATGACCTCATCCTTGGAACTTTTGGCCGTGGTTTTTATGTACTGGATGATTACTCCCCGCTCCGAAAGATGAAGCCAGCCGATCTGAGTGCCCCCGGGGGGATTTTCCCTGTAAAAGACGGCCTGGTCTATATTGAGGCCCTTCCCCTCGGGCTCCGCGGTAAATCTTTCCAGGGGCATTCTCACTATACAGCCGAAAACCCACCCCTTGGGACGGTATTCACCTATTTTTTACAGGAAGAAGTAAAAACCCTCAAACAACTGCGCAAAGAAGCAGAGGCAGCGCAAATCAAAAATAATGCGCCTATCCGCTATCCCACGTACGAAGAATTGCAAGCCGAGCAGCAGGAGGAAGCCCCCTATCTTCTTTTCACTATTCGCGATACGGAGGGGCAGGTCGTGCGCAAGCTGAAGACCGGGGCGACAAAAGGTGTACACCGTATCGTGTGGGACGGCAGGTATGCACCCGTCAACCCGGTTACCTTATCGGCCTCCGGCTTCGACAACCCTTTTGCTGAAAAAGAAGCAGGTACCCTTGCGATGCCCGGCGATTATACCGTGACGATGTCCCGCTTCGTGAGGGGTACATTTAAAGACATGGGTGCTGCGGTGCCGTTCCGGCTCAATACCCTGGGTGGCATCACTTTACCCGCGGCAGACCGAAAGGCATTGGTGCAGTTTCAGCGGGAGGCCCAGGCCTTGCAGCGCAGGGTATTTGCCGTAAGCGGCATGCTCGACGAACTGTCCGACCGGATTAGATACCTCGTCAAGGCTGCTGAAAAATCGGGACTGGAGCAACCGGATCTCGCCGGGGCATTCGAACGCATCGAAAGTAAAGCCCGGCAAATCCGCTTGGCGCTTTATGGCGACCGCGATGCCCTGCGCCTTGATCAGCCCACTAAATTTGCCATCGCAGCCCGAGTGGACTGGCTTACGGGAGATATGTGGCGATCTACTTCGGTGCCGACGCAGATGCAACGCGATGCTTTACAAATTGCGGGCGAAGCACTCCAACCCCTCATGGCGGAAGTCCGCCAATTATTAGATATCGAGGTGAAGAATCTGGAACAGAAACTTGGTGCGGCCGGGGCGCCCTATTCTCCGGGTAGCCGGCACGAATAACAGGATGGAAAAGAACTACACGATCAAAGATATCGCCCGCCTGACCAATCTGTCGCGCGGGACGATTGACAAAGTGCTGCACAACAGGGGAGGAGTATCAGAGGAAACCGTGGAAAAAGTCCAGGCCGTAATCAAACAGGTCGGATACACCCCGAATATCCTGGCTAAAAGTCTGAAGCAGCACAAGCGCTATGTCATTGCGGTACTGCTGCCCCATTATCGGAAAGGGGGCTATTGGCATAGCTGCTATCTGGGGGCAAAGCGGGCTTCGGAGGAAGTAGTGTCCTTTAGCGGAGAGGTGCGGTATTTTTTTTATGAACGCTCCATCGAAGATTTTCGGAAGCAGTTCTCCCTCCTGTTGGAGGCCCATCCCGATGCACTCCTTGTTGCACCTTTGGATTACGTAGAGATCCGGGAGGTTTATCAAAAGCTGCACGAGGTCTCCATTCCGTTCGTGTTTATCAATTCCGCTGTCGCCCAGAGCGGCTACAATGGCTTCATTGGTCAGGATTATTACACCAGTGGCCGGGTTGCTGCCCAGATGATGGACTTCCTCACACCAAAGCGTGGCCCACTGCTCGTCCTGCACAAAATCGAAGCCCTGGAGTATTCGGGCCACCTGGCGGAAAAGGAAAAGGGGTTCATCTCCTATTTCAAGGCGCATCAACCCAACCGCACGATCCAGGGTCTGACCCAGTATGATCAGCAAGTCTTACAGCCACTCGCCATAAACGTGCAGGCCTTTGAGGGGGTGTTCCTCACTACTTCCAACGCTTTTGAGTGTATCGAAGAATTCGCAGATGGTAAATTAAAAGTCGTCAGTTATGACCTCATCCCGGAGAATGCAGAACGGCTACGCCGGGGGAATATCCAGGTACTCCTGAACCAAAACCCAGGGATGCAGGGCTTCCTGGGTCTTAGCGCCCTCATGGAATACCTTTTGTTCAAAATAGAGATTCAAAAAGAAAAATACCTGCCGATTGAAATTATCACCTCAGAAAACCTGCAAAGCTATTTATCGGCCGCTACCGGGGGAAGCTCGGTATAGCCGCCTTCGGCGGCAGACTAAAATTTCTTGAAATGGGGCTGTCCGAAAAGTATGGGGTGGTGTAGCAAGTATTCCGCCGCCTACGGCAGCAAAAGAAAGTTTAAACGAACACTGTTTTCATTGATTTCGCGAAGCAAAATCAATGAAAACAGTGTTCGTTTAAACTATTATTTGACGACATCAGCTGCCAAAGGACATGCCGGAGGTTTTTTACACAACCCCATGAAAATGGCGCTCCAAAATATTCTTTGGCGGCGCAAGCCGCCGAAGGACTTATGCGACGGGCTCTTTCACAACATTCTGCCAAAAGTTTCGAATCATTTTTCTGCGACAAAGAATAAATCCAGGCAGGTATCTGAAGCTGGGGCGAGGAAGAAGTCGTCCATTGAGATATCAGAAACGAGCGTCGCGTCGCTTTTTAAGAGTTTTTGACGGTTCATGCGGTTAAGCAGGTCATAAGGGATTTGGAGCAGTTGCCGGGGCAGGCGGTACTGGAGGTTCAGGATATCGAAACGCGTGATGCGCTTTACGGCAGCTTTGTTTTTTTCGTAATATGCCTGGACCTTTTCATTTCCGAAGACGCCAAGTTGCTCCACGTGGGCGAAAGCTGTTTTCAGGCAGCGCTCGAGTTCACGGGGGGTATATTCCCGGACATGCCAGGGATTTCGGGTGAGGGACATCGGTCTGTTGGGTGTGGTGAGGATGAATTTCCCGCCTGGCTTGAGGACGCGGTGGATTTCCCCGACAAATTTTTTGTCTTCCTCGATATGTTCGATTACCTGAAAGCTGATGACAAAATCGAAAGTACCATCGGGGATACCTTTCAGTGGGGGTACGGTCATTTGCAGGAAGTGGACATTTGCTTTAGCGGCCATTCCGGGTTCGTCGAGGATAGCCGGCTTGTATTTATCTACGGTTACGAATTCCCGGGCATGGGAGGCGATCAGTTCTATACCGTATCCACTCCCGGTGCCAATTTCCAGGACTTTTCCCGAGACATATTTTGCTGCTTCCACATAAGCGAGGATAGAGCGCTGGAAGACATAGTTATCCGAACGGTCTTTATGTGAAACCCGTTCGGCGGTTTGGACAAATTGCATATTCAATGCGGTTTATTAATCATTACGTTTTCGAGGGTCCATTCCACCTGTTTTTCGAAAGGGTGTTGGCGGACGGCGCAATCGTCTTTAGAACACAAATGGCAGGAACTGGGTTTACAGGGATCCACATGGATAAACCATTCTACGGGGAAATTGCCAAAATTTCGGGATTGCATTTCGAGTTTTTTGACTTCCGCATGTGAGGCCTCGGTATTGAGGTACCAGGGGAGGGTGAGGTGGCAGTCGATATGTAGGTTTCGGCCATAAGTGATGACGCGGAAGTTGTGGATATCAATCCAGTTGGGGGAGCGGTTTTCCTGGATTTTAGCGATTAGTGCCTTGATGAGGGCGGGGTCGGCTTCGTCCATTACCCCGGCTACGGAGCGCCGGATGAGGCCGAAGCCCGTATAGATAATCATAGCGCCGAAGAATATTGCCAGGATATTGTCGAGAAGCTGATACTGGGTATAGATGACGAGCGCGAGGCCCATGAGGATGCCCAGAGACGACCAGGCATCCGATTGCAGATGTTTTCCACTGGCTTTCAGGATCAGGCTTTTCGCCTTTTCCCCTTCGTGTTCCAGTTTCCATCCCATGAGATAATTAACGGCACCGGAGAATGCGGTGAGGTAGGCGCCGGTGCGCAGGAATTCCAGTTGCTGCGGATAAAAGAAATTATAGATACCTTTTGCAATGATCGCGATGCCGGCGATTGTGATCAACGCGCCTTCGAAGCCGGCGGAGAGGAATTCGATTTTGCCGTGTCCGTAGGGATGGTTAGCATCTTTCGGTTTGGCGGCAAGAAGGAGGCTATACCATCCAAAACCACCGGCAACGATATTGATGATACTTTCCAGGGCATCGGATAGAATGGCATTTGATCCTGTGACCCACCAGGCAACCATTTTCACCCCCATGAGGGCCAGGCCGATGATAAGGGCAATGAGTTGCAGCGAGCGCAATTGTTTTTCCTGCTGTGCCTGCATGGTAAAATTAATGGACGAGGACGGCGTTGGCCACCTTTCTTTCGCCCAGATGGTCAAATTGTTTGTTATCACAAGGCATGTTGACGATGCCGTTGAAGGGTTGTCCGGATATCCACATTGTTGTGGAGCCTCCGCCATCGAGGTTGACGGCATCGCGGCATCCCAGGCTTTGCAGGAGTGCGGTCAGCTCCGGTAAGGAAAGACCGAATGCCTGGTCGGTACGGCCATCGGCAGTAAGTAGCAGGATTTTGCCTTCATCGGTGATACAGGCACAGGTGCGCGGGTGCCTGTTATCGTTGAAGGCGCGTTTGGCCAGTTCTACCGGCTTACCCTCCAGGAGCAGCAGTGGGCCGGTGAGCAGTACGCTATGGTATTTTTTGCTTAAATAAATACTGTCCGGGCCGGCAGCTTCGATACGCGTCTTTTTACCATTTCCGAATATCAGGGCACCTCTGAGGATTTCGCTTTTATCCTGTACGTGTTTTTCATTGCTTTTATTGACGAGCTGGCCGTTGACTTTGAGCAGTGTGACCGACCCCCCTTTCCGGATATCGAAGAACCCGGCATTTACAGCAGCGAGCGCGGCGGCTTTTGCCGCAAAGCTGCTGGTAGCTATGAGGGTATCAGGCGACCATGCGAGGCTAAGGGCCCGCCTTCTACGATCCAGCTCGAGGAGGTTAAGGTTTTGGCGGCTGGAAAAAAGCGCATCGGTATGCACCTGTTTCCAGATTAATCCTTTGGCCACCGGGCGTTCGCTCCATTCGAGGGCAGGAAGCTGGGCTGCAAGGGACTGTGCAAGCACCAGGGAGAGCAGGAGCGACGGCACAAAAAATAAAGACCGACGGAATGCCATAGTGTATTTTTCTACAAATATAGGCTTTTCGTACGTAGTCGCAAAAAATGCTTGATTGGAAGGGAGGTTGTGCAATGAATGTTCCGCCGCCTTCGGCAGCAGAACAAAATCGGCATTTCAAGAAATTTCAGGGGATTACGTAAAAAGCCCCCGGCCTTTAATTTGGCGGCGAAGCCGCCAAACAATATTTTTCAGAGGGCTGTATTCATTGATTTTACGAAGCGAAATCAACGAATACAGCACTTTGAAAAACTTAATTGAGGCTGCCCTGAAAGTCCTTTGGCCCCGAAGGCGGCAGGATATTTTTCGGATGTACAACTCTTCTTTACAGATATTAAAGCATCATGCAGGAGTGCCTGGTTACTGGGCGGTAAATTTAACTTTTGACAACAATTCGCTACCTATACATTCTCCCAGTTTGAATCCCTCTTCACAAGCCTTTCGCATGTGTACACCGCCGTAAATCCTGGAATGATAAGCCAGGAACCCCGCCCTTTTGAAACTGGAAAATGTCTGGGTTTCGAATCCCTTATCGTTATGTTGGGAATCGGTAAATGACCTGTTGCCAAAGAGCCTCGTCAAAATCTCTGATGAAGAGCCTGCATTAGCTGAAGTACCAGATACATAATCGGGGTAGGGGGGGGTGGGCACAGGAGAGTTCCAGTTGGGTTGCTTCAGCACTCTTCTGATATAACTGACCGGTCTTTGCAGGTTCCAGTTGTATTTCGTCCACCATACCGCGATAAAAGTATCTCGGGTAGAAAGGGTTAACAACAGATACATTTTGAGCGTGCTATGGATATCCAGTTTAAATTGATTTACGAGTTGGTTTCCGATCCCGACCCAGGATCCTGCGGGAGTACCTGATTGTCCTGGGTTATTGGCCCAATAATACCCGATTTCCACTTTATCCTTGTCTTTTGTTGCATCCAGAACCTCGAGCACATCCTGATAATACTTACTTGCAGGATCTTCGCTGTAGGTATAGGGGGGTAAAGGCTTACAAGTCAGCGCTGTAGGGATTACGAAACTTCTCGCCGTCCACCAGAATGGTGCCATAAAGAACGGATTGGCCTGTTCGACGCCATCGTAAAAAGCGGGGTTAACAGATGTCGAAGGCATGGTGTACTGTCGGGTCAGCAATTCAGCAGTGCCGTCGCTGTCGGCATATTTGATGATATGATCGGCCAGTGCAGCACCGAAAGCTTTGGAATTAGCGATCACATCGGTGGGGAGATTTGATTCCTGGATCAAAGCCCTTTCCTGTGACCTTTCCAGGTTGCTGATATCTGACGCGATTGTAGTATTTGGCCTTTGGAGCATGTGGTTCAAGACTTTTGGAGTAGCATGGCAAAGGACGATCCCCCAGTCGTATTTGAGGTTTTGCGTTGGTTTTGGTACCTGGCTAAAGGATTTTAGCTGTCCTTCCATAGACAAGCCATTTGGGAAGCCGTGTACCATTGATTCATACATGATCAGAGAGGTGTAAGCATAGAGTCTGGAGGCGTCTAGTGCAAAGAACCCCCTGGCTTTTACACTATTGTAGGCCATCTGCATCCACTGCTGCGCAAGTTCTGCATTATATTGCGTTGAAGGTTTAACCTGATCGTACTTGAACTCAGATTTTTGATCTGGTTGCATATCCAGTTCTCCTTCTCCCTGACAACCGACAATCAGCGTGATGGTCAAGAAAACAGATAGTATTTTAAAGATTTTCATGTCTTAAAATTTTAGGATTTAAGGAACTCAGTCCGCTATAAAAGGTTTTTCGATTTAGGTGACATAGCAATAACGGGGCAGTGGAACCACATTTGGTCGTACCTTTGTGCACGCATCTTACAGATCACTTATAAGATGCTTTGAAAATGTCTCTTTGGATGGAAGCAGTGCTATTTATTCCACCACGTTACCGCGAGAAAGGACAGGCTGATTATTTCCGCCAGGGCAGCCTGTTCACTTTTTTTCCGATTCCATAACCGAGATCTACGCCAGCTTCGGCATCCATAGCGAAATGCACGCCAATTGGAATCCGGGAATATGCGTTTTCTTCAGCCATTTCATAAAAGGAATCGAAGGTTCGGGGGGTACCGCGGAATTCGGTTCGGCCTTCATGGCAGCGGTCGGTCATACTTTGGTTGCCGTAGATACCGGTAAGTACTTCAGCAGCCGCAGCGCCGAACGTTGCGTGACCAGAGGGATAAGCAGGGAATGGGGGGGTAAAGAACTGTCCGGAGCCATCGGGGCACATCACGGTGTTCCAGGTAGGTTCGTTAAGTACCCTGCGGATATAGTCAACCGGCCGTTCGATGTTGAAGCGGTATTTTTCATGCCAGGCGCGGATGCCTGCATCACCGATGGCCATACCTACGCGGGCATAAGTTTCGACGGCAAGTGCAAGATTAGCTTTATTGTTAACGACTACCTGGTTGGCAACTGCAATCCAACGGCCGGCAGGTGTGAAAGTCAGGATAGGGCAATCATCGCTCCAGAAGTCTGCAATCCAGTGCTCTTCCTTTAGGCGGCCCGCCCTGATTTGGTTTACTGTACGCTGGACTTCCAGTGCCTGCTGATAAATTGCGGAGTTGGGCGTAGAGGACATCGGGAGTGGGTCACGGCAGATATCGGTGGCATCGGCCACGAAGGTGCGTACCCTTCCCCAGTAAGGCAGTAAAGCCCTGGAATAATCCGGGAAAGTAGGCTGCCAGAGGCCGGGGCCTGAAGGTGGCACATAACTCGGGTCGTTGTTGCGCAGGTATGCCTCATGGCCTAACCTGTCGGTAGCCGACCAGCGGAAAACGGCATCTGCTACTTGACGACCATATTCGATAGAGCGGATGAATACCTCATTCGCGACTTCTTTCCTGAAGCGTTCGTTGAATTCACTTTCCATGCGGAAGATTTCGAACTGCTGTGCTGCGGGCGCCGTAGGGAAGAAGCTCGACATTATCCTGGAATACGTTGCATTGAGTACCGAAGGCCAGTGGTATTTCTCGCCGGGGGTTGGCTCGGGAATATCCAGACCGGGGAAATAACCATCGAAGGAGTTGTAAACGTCTTCCATGCCCGGTTGGATAGCCTCGTAGGCGGCCAGGCTAATGTAGCCGATATTTCGGCCTGAGACAGGCGGGCGATAGCCGGGGGTGAAGCGTTCGAGATTCAGGAGGACGTTATTCCATCGGAGGGCAACCTCGGCATCGAGGGCGACGGGATTTTCAGGTACGAGGGTGACTTCATCGTCGTCGTCTCTTTGACAGCTAAAGACATAGAGCGACATAATGAATACCCACGCGAGAAGACGCGCAAAGGTAAAGGTCGGTTTCATGGATTACGGTTTGTTGTTACTTCGTCTTGTTTAGGTCGTAAGCATCGTCGCATCCGTACTTTGTACCACGTTCACCGCTGGTTTAGCATGCGACTACGCTCGATATCTTGTGCAAATATAGGTCTAGGTCTTCTTTTACCATCAAATATAAACAAAAAAACTTTTAAAAATTTACTTAGAGCCAACTTTTTATTCTCTTTTAATAGAAGATGGCTACATTAAAGGGGATATATTTGTATGAACGCTGCCCTAAAGCGCGCCTGCTGAAATGAAAATGTTGATTATTGAAGATGAGCCTAAAACTGCGCAGGCGCTCTGCGCCTATTTCGAAGAAGATCATCAGGCACAGGTAGATTGTGCTTTCGACGGGTTTTCCGGGAAAGCTGCGGCACTAAAAGGTCATTACGACATCATTCTAACCGATATCGTTTTGCCTGGGATGGATGGCATTGACCTCTGCCGGCATTTGCGTGGGGCAGGGATAAGGACCCCGATTTTGATTCTCTCCGCCCTTTATCAGCCGGAGGACAAAGTAGCGGGATTGAACGCCGGTGCGGACGATTATTTGTCCAAGCCCTTCCATTTCAAGGAATTGGTTGCACGGATACAGGCCCTCGTCAGGCGGGCGCCGCAAATCGGTGCGCCCCAGTCCAGGTTATTTTTTGAAGACTTGCACATTGACCTCGGCACCCTGGAGGTTTTGCGGGCAGATCAAAAAATCACACTCACCCCAAGAGAATTCTCGTTGCTGGAATACTTCGTCCGCAATCCCAACCGCGTCATTCCCAAGCTGGAGATCCTGGAGAATGTCTGGGGGCTGAACGAAGGCGTCAATACCAATGTCGTGGAAGTCTATGTGAACTACGTACGCAATAAAGTGGACAAAGGCTTTGCTAAAAAGCTTCTCCACACCCATTTTGGGGTAGGATATATCTTGAAATCCGGTAACTGACATGAAAATACGCAACCGGCTCACTTTACAGTTTATCGCAATCAGCGTGGTCATCTTTGCCATTGCCATCATTTTTATCTTCCAGTTGTTCCGGCGATACGTCGAAAACGAGTTTTATACCCATTTGGAGAACAAAGGCCGCATGACGGCTACTATGGTGTTGCAAAAGGAACGCGAACTTGAGACAATTGATCTTCGGGCAGATTCAGTAGGCAGTGACTTGCCGCCGCTGGGGAATATTTCCATTTACGACGAACGTTTCAGATGCGTATTTACATTGAACACGGGTTCCCGGGCAATTGATAAAGGTGATTTACTGAAAATTCCCGATAACGGCACCTATCGCTTTTCAAACGGCAAGTTCAGGGCAATTGGGGTCGTCGAACGGACGTCATCCGGACGGCGGTATTTTGTTGTTGCTGAACAGGAGCCAGACTTGTCCAAGCTGGATAAACTGCGCAACATCCTTTTCCTCGCTTTTTTCCTGGTAATCGCCATCGTTGCAGCAGGCGGCTGGTTTTACGCCGGCCAGGCCCTGATACCGGTTTCGTTTATTGTAAACGAAGTGGAGGCAATCCTGCCTTCCGACCTGAGCCGGCGTCTGAACCGCAACGATAACCGGGATGAGCTCTCTCACCTTACCGATACCTTCAACCAGTTGCTGGATCGGATCGAACATGCGTTCCAGTTGCAGCGGGGATTCATTTCCAACGTCTCCCATGAGTTGAAGAACCCAATCGCAATCATGGATGCCCAGTTGCAGCTTGCCCGGAATAAACCGCGTACGGTAGAGGAATATGACCGGGTCCTGGTTTCGCTGCACGAAGATATTCAGGACTTATCCGACACGATAGATAAACTCTTACAGCTTGCCAGGGTACACTCCGGAGGCCGGCAGGCCATATTTTCAGATATCCGCCTCGACGAACTCGTTGATCAAAGTAAATCCATTCTGCAGAAAACCAATCCACATTATATTATTAACATCGTCATCAAAACACTTCCGGAGAATGAGCGGGAGTTGTGTATCCGTGGCGATGAATTCCTTCTGCGCACTGCGGTGTTGAACTTGATGGATAATTGCTGTAAGTTTTCGCCTGACCACAAAGCCCGGGTAATTATTGATTTCGACAGCGATTATCAACTGGTGATAGAAGATGATGGTCCAGGGATAGCCGAGCAGGACTTGCCCCTTATCTTTGAGCTTTTTTATCGCGGCAAGCGCGGTAACCGTCAGAAGGGCTCTGGTATCGGGCTATCGTTGGTGCGGAGTATCTTCGAGCTGTTCAATCTGCGCTGGAAGGTGGAATCATCCGATGGAATGGGGACGAAGTTTTTGATCGCTTTTCCGCAGGGGGGCGGTCACCCGCGATTTTCAGAAGTCCGGAATGAGGCAGTGCAGTCGGCAGGGGACAATTTCTTCTCGCGTGCCTTCGAAAAAGTAGTAAAACCGCTGGTATTCGCCGGCATGATTGCAGCAGCATCGAACTGTTCTGATACGAAAGGAGCGTATGTAGCAGGGGAGGGGCACGCGATTCAGGTTGTTCAGGACTGGAATGGTTTATTGCTCGAGATGGTGCGTTATGCCGATGGATATAAAGCGCCGGTCAGTGCGCGAATGTTCGCGTATGTAGGCCTGGCGGCCTGGGAGGCCAGTATCCCGGGCCAGCAGGTAGCGGTTTCTCTGGGTGATCGCTTTGATGGATTGAAATTGCCGGAGTGGGAAGGGCGGGCAGGTTTTTGTGCGCCGGCGGCGTTGAATGCCGCTTACGCCCGTATGGCGGGAGAATTTTTTCCACATATTCCTGGACATCTGATCCAGAAGCGGGTTAAGATGGAGCGCGAGTGGCGGCGAAAGTTGAAAGGGCAGTTTCCGGTTTCGGAAGTATCGGCTGCTACGGTATATGGTGCAAAGGTTGCCGAAGCCGTTTTTAAATGGTCGGCTTTGGACAGCATCGGCCACCGGGCATATTTATCTTATTTTGAAAAGATCCCGGTAACTGCTGATCGTCCGGGCATCTGGAAGGCCGTAGGGCGGGAAGGCCGGAGTGCTTTGCTGCCACGGTGGGGGCAAGCCCGGACATTTATCGTGGGGGCTACAGGTTTGGAGGCCATGCCACCGGTACCTTTTTCTGAAAGCCCTCATTCTCCACTCTTTGCACAGGCGATGGAGGTATATGCCAACAGCGGTGCTGTAGTCCGCGAAAGAGCGGAGATTGCCCGTTACTGGAGCAATGATTTCCCTGTTTTCTCATTTTGCCCGGCCTCCCGCTGGATCGCAGTTGCCCGGCAGGTAATCGCCCGGGAATCCCCACCCCTCGCAGTCGCGCTGGAAACCTATCTGAAAGTTGGCTTTGCACTGAACGATAGTGCCGTGAAGGCCTGGCTGGAAAAGTACAGGTACTCCCTTGAACGGCCGGAAGCGTATATCCGCCGGAATATTGACCCGGAATGGCGGCCGCTGGAAGAAAACCCTGCGTTCCCATCCTATCCTTCAGGACATTCCATTTTTGGTGGTGCTGCTGCGGAAGTTTTGGGTAAGATTTATGGAATGTCATACGCCATCACCGATAAAAGCAACGAGGATACGGGGCCCTATAAATTTCAGCCCCGCAAGTTCCCCTCTTTCGAAGCTATGGCCAGGGAAAATGCTTTGTCCCGGATTTATATGGGGGTGCATTACCGCATTGACTGCGAAGAGGGCCTACGGTTAGGCAGGGTAATTGGTGCCAGGGTCGCTTCCCTGGACGCAGTCATTGGGGAGAAAATGGCGATACAGGAATATTATCGCGATTAGGATGACCCCCTCAGGATTTGTGCAAAACGCCTTTTACCGCATGATTTTCCCTGCTGCAAGTCTGGTGGAGTAACCGGCGCGCTTTGTTCAAACCCTTTTCAATTTGATTGGGTACGTCTTTCCGGAATTCCATTGGGCGACGAAAATATTTCCGTCATCATCAATACAAACGTCGTGGGGATGCTGGAATAAGGTTCCTTCCTGCGAAAGTGGTGCAAGCGTTCCTGAGCTGAAGTCGGGTGCTTTGCCCCCGGGTAGCGAAACGACTGTATTATTTTTATCCAGAATCGTGACGAAGCCGGAGCGCGAGTCCCAGGGCATTTTACTCACCAGAGTAGCGAGATAGACTTCTTGCCCATGGATGACTGGCCGGCAAATGAACGCACCGGGCAGGTGGACATGGCCGAGGTATTCGCCGTCGAGGCTGAACCGCTTGAGCTGGTTGCGTTGCCTTTCGGTAATGAGGAGCGTAGGGGAGGCGGGGTCACGGGTATCGAGACAAATCCCGTGGGCATTATCGAAATGCGGATCGCCGGGGCCCCTTCCACCGAAAACCTGCTTCAGGCGTCCTTTCGGGTCGTAGCGCAGGATATACTGCTGGCCATAGCCATCGGCCACATAGATGTCGCCATCGGGGCCAATCGCCGTTTCGGTTGGGATAAACTGTTCGGGACTGGAATATTTTCCGCTTTCCTGTGGCCAGGGGATTTCCATCAGAATTTTCCCGTCGAGGGTTGTCTTGAAAACGGCGTGGCGGTTATTGTCGCAAATCCAGAGGAATTCCGTACCGTTTTCATCGCTGAGCGTGAGCCCGTGGGCACCTGGGAATTCATGTCCCCAGGTTCCGAGGCATTTTCCCGAACGGCTGTAAATGATGACGTTGTTTTTGGTTTCGTTGGTCAGCAGGAACAGCCGCCCCTTTTTATCAATAACCATTTCATGGCAATCATTGACTGGTATTTTTGCCGGGTTGAGGTTGCCCCATGCCGGATCGGCTTTATACCTGAAATCGCCATGGCCCAGTACTGTTTGCCCGCTATTGGGGACCGCACCGGCTTTTTTTGCCAGCAAAGCGGCTCCGACGGAAATGAGAAATGTCCTTCTTTGCATACTCGATGGATTTTACGGATAATTGACTTGTTGCATGGGATTATTGCGGGCTAAAATAACGCTTTTTTGCGTACGTAATACCTTTTTTCGCCCTTTCAGGCCGTCCGCAATCCCTGAAAAAGTGTTTTTGCGGAAGAGAGACGGCACATATATTCTATTGGGCTGTGCTTTTGCAGCAAGTCTATTTTTCCTCAATAATCACGGGTGAAGGGACCCGGGAGAGCGCGTCGCCGGTGACATCGCCGATTTTTACTGCGGTAATCGTGGCATTGAGGATTTTACCTTGAAGGGCTTTGACCAAAAGTGATTCTGGAACGTTTCGCAGCAGGGCGTCCTGCGGGCGTTGGAAGGGGAAGCCAGTGGGCAGGAAGCGGTAATTCCTTTTATGCGGGAACGCATCTTCCAGGCAAAGAACGAGTTTGCGGATATAGATTACATCCAGTGTCGTGATACTGCCCGAGAGGTCGGCATCCGCTGCGAGATACTGGAAGGGGGAGGTGAAGGGCTGTTCGCCGAGGATATGGCGCATAATCATTACGATATCGCGGGTGGTGACTCCTTCCTTGAAGTTGGTATCCAAAGTGGCGGAGACCGAATAATCCTGATTTTCTTTGAGGTACTCGAAAAGGTATTGTCCATTTTTATCGGAGAATGTCAGGTTGGTTTTTTCTCCTTTTAAAAACAATTTTGCCCCTTCGATGGCTTCTCCCCCTACGTTTTGGACTTTTCCGGAAATCGCGCCGTTTCCGATTTCCGGGCAGAGGTTCTCACCGGGATCCTGAAGGAGGATGAACGTTTCGCAATAGCCGGCATTGCCATTGGCATCCCAGGCATAGACATAAATCAGCTCTGTGGGGCGGTCATCGCAGGTGAGCGTGATGGTCGTCTTATTTGGATTAGGCTTTTCAGCCCCGGATTCCAGTAATTCTGCTTTATGGATTGCATACCTCAGCGGGCCGGAGCAGTCTGCGAGTTGGGCAGAAGAAAGCAAGTCTGTTGCACGGATACTGAGAGCGGCCCTGTCTGCTGAGCCATCCCCGTCGGCGTCCGTATTGGGGGGCAGCGGGGACAGGGGGACGACGAGGCTATTGATACACTTAGGAGCAGGCGGCCTGCCATCGGTGACCTGGACCAGAGCGGTGCGTTCCAACTCGTTGCCACATTTATCGCGTACGAGGATTTTGAGGGAGTGTTTTCCGAATGGCATACGTTGGACGATTCGGAAACGCGGATACGTGCCCAGCACCGAGGAGGAGATATCGCTGTCTGGGAAACCATCGTCAAAGCGGTCCCAGATGACGGAGAAGGTCAGTGATTCCGGGGTACAGGACTCTTCGACGTTCATCTGAAGGATTACGTCTGCAGAACAGTCGGCCCGCTTTCCTGAAACCTCGGTAAAAGCAGCGATGCCGAGCATTGGCGCGGAATTATCCACGATGCGTATAATTTGGAGATATTCCCAATACCCTGCCGAGCGCAGGGCGGAGTTTTCCAGGCTACTTGCCCAGAAGCCCTTTGCGTTCGGCACATTATTATCGGGGATCGAATCGCGGTCGAGGAAGCTCCTGCTACCCGAAAGTACGGTCAACCAGAGCGCTTCGTCTCCTGGCCGGCCATCCTGATCGGCATCCCGGTCGAGGAGGATAGGGGCACTACGCCCGTCAAATTCGCACCAGTTGATTACACGGTGGGTGCGGTAGATGACGAAACAGTTTTGACCTGGCACCTTGATTTTCTCATCGCTGAAGGTTATCGAGAGCGCATCGCAGCCTTTAATCTGGTAAACGAGGGTATCTGCTTTTCCGACCTGGGCGCAGGGCAGGGTCGTATCTGAGGGAAAGCGGATCATATATTGGGTAACAGGCAGGATTGCGATGCGCTGCTCGCAAGTCGGCCCTGCTATTTCGGCAGTGGTGCCTTTACCGCGGATCAGGCGCCAGGATCTTGAGATAGACCCGTAGCCACAGGCCTCGGCGGATTTTTTGACAGGCAGCGCAGTCAGGGAGAGGGAAGTATCGGGGATAAAGGGCGCCGACGTGAATTGCAGGGTCTGTACGAGCGGGTCGTTGCAGTTCAGGGCGGTATCCTTAGGGGGCGAGCACCTGAGGAGGCTGTCGGTTGGTGGCATAGGGCTGACGGTTTGCGAAAAGCCATGCAAAGACCCCGCTATCGAGAGGGCTGCCCAAAGCGCCAGCCGCACACCCATACCTGCGAACAGTGCCACCAGCCTCATACCGCTCAAAATTTTAAACCATAACGCCAAAGCATCAAAAAAGGTATCCTTTTGCGTTTTGTACACGCAATCTTTACATCAAAATTAGCAGAAAATTGGCAAACCACTAAATTTTATTAATTTTGCCCACGGAGATGTGCCGGAGCGGTTGATCGGGCTTGACTCGAAATCAAGTGTACGCGCAAGCGTACCGGGGGTTCGAATCCCTCCATCTCCGCCAAGACTTTGTTCCAATATATTTCAAAATGTATAAATGCCTCATTATGAGGCATTTTTGACACAAACTGGAAGTGCCTTAAAAGACTAAAATGTACTATAGTGTACTCACCCCAACTATTCGGACAGCTAAAAATCGATTTTATAGTTTGAAGAACCAACCTGTGTTCTGATGGGATTGGAGTAGCCATCTTCGTCTATTGGGTCGTGGCTGATACCATATCTGAATACAACATCGTCAACAGAGGCTCTTATCTTATACAAATTTTATTTCAAGTTTTCTATTTCCTCCGCAGTAAGACCGGTAAATCGAACGATTTTTTCAATCGGTTCTCCTTCAGATTTCATTTGCCGGGCAATCTCTGCTTTGCCTTCTGCTTTGCCCTCTGCTTTGCCCTCGTCGAACGACGTATCCACCACGTTTTTCAAATCCCGGTAATACTTCAGGCTTTCCTCGTATTTATTTTTTTCATCCGGTGTGAATTTGGCGATCTCGGCAGCCTCGAACAGCTTCTGAAATACCTTATCCTGTAGTGCCTGTGGGCGGTTTTGAAGATAATATTTGTCCTGGAGCGCCATAAAACCATCTTTTGATAACAAAAATACGAAAAATAGGGATGCTCCGTGCGTGTTCCCCCCCCCCTAATTTGGAACATATTTTGATTTACTAAGGGCGCCAATCGATGCCACGATTTTCTCGATTTCATCCGGTACATTTTGAGCTTCTTTTCTGCCAAAAACCAGAGGTTTTATAAAAATGTCCAGAAGGATGCCCCGCAGGGTTGCGGGTGAGCGCAGTAGTGAATCTAAAGGTGAAGGATATCCATTCGGAGCGCATGGTGATCAACATCAAAGGGGCAAAGGGGAAAAAAGACCGGACGGTAGCCCTGTCGCGAGGGATATTGGAATTGCTGCGCAAATACTATGTTGCCTACAAGCCCCCGGATTGGCTTTTTGAAGGCCAGTACCCGAATAGCCCTTACAGCACGGGCGCTTGCAGCAGATTTTTAGAAGGGCCAAAATAGCTGCCAGAATTTTACAAGACGTTACTTTTCACAGCCAGAGGCACAGCTACGCCACACACCTCCACGAGGCGGGGACAGACCTCAAACTCATCCAAGAACTCCTGGGGCATAACGACATCAAAACGACGCTCCGCTACACACACGTCAGCAACCGAACGCTGGAAAATATCAAAAGTCCGTTCGACAATTTGAACCTGAAAAACGAGTAGGGTATTGTCGTACTTTTTGTATTGTTGGCATCCACAATACAAAAAGTATGACAGAAGTTGCGTATGTTTGAGGGTTAGCGGTCATTGCAGTCTGACAATCTAAAAATTAACGACAGACCAAATGAAAAAAGCGATTGTAATTGGTGCGACATCAGGAATTGGAAAAGGACTTGCAGCAAAGTTGGCTGACAACAACTTTAAAGTTGGAATAACAGGCAGACGAACTGAACTACTTAATGAATTAAAACTGCAAAAACCAAATTCGTTTTTTGACAGCACTTTTGACATTACCGACACAAAGATTATTGTTGATAAATTAGACAAGTTAGTTGCCGAACTTGGCGGACTTGACTTGCTAGTTATTAGTTCAGGGACAGGTGACTTGAACGAAAAACTTGATTTTGAAATTGAAATACGTACCGTTGAAACGAATATAATAGGTTTTACTTGTGTTGCGAATTGGGCTTTTAATTATTTTGAAAACGAAAAGGCAGGACATTTAGTCGCAATTAGTTCTGTTGGTGGACTTCGTGGAAGCAGACAAGCACCTGCATATAATGCGACAAAAGCTTATCAAATAAATTATCTTGAAGGGTTACGACAGAAAGCAACAAAGTTAAAATATCCAATTTTTGTAACAGACATAAGACCTGGGTTTATTGACACCGCAATGGCAAAAGGTGAAGGACAATTTTGGGTTGCGACTGTTGAAAAAGCAACACAGCAAATTTTTGATGCAATCAAAAATAAAAAGAAAATCGCTTATATCACAAAACGTTGGAGAATTATTGGGTCAATTTTAAAACGAATACCAAGACAAATTTATGACCGAATGTAAGACAGGAGAAAAGCAACGAACCGCTAACATCGTATTGGCAATAATGGAGCTGACAGTTGTAAACTCAACATTTGTGCTTCTATCGGGCATTTGTGCAAATGTTGGGCTGATGTTTTTCAAATGCCCCACCATCGCCAATACGTAAACCGTTATATGCGATTTTCAAAAAAACCTCGTACTAAAACAGATTGGCTAAAATTAAAAGTTATGGATTTAAGGAAAGTGTCAAGAATACACCTGACAATAAATTTGATTTTGATAATTTTGTTTTATATCAACAAAAGGTATCTGCGTCCGAATTATAGTGACATTATTTTCGTATCTACTATTCTAGGTTGCCTGCCAAATATAATTGGTGCATTTATGTTTAGTCTACTCCCGATGAGCAAAACATTAAAACTTAATTTATGTAAAGGGCGAGTTATTATTTTAATATGTTCCGTCTCGGTATTTGCTATTTTGACTTATGAAGAGTATAATCCCTATTTAACAGCTTCAAAAACTTTTGATTATAATGATATTATTGCATCCGGAATAGGTTCATCCCTTGCTATTATTTACTACTATTACTTATCCAAAAAGATTGATTTAATAAAATAATATCTTGGAACAACTAACAGCGGTTTTGCGTCAGGCGGGGTTTCGTACTCCGTTTGACACTTTTTACTTATATTTGAGTTAGGTTCTTCGTTTCAAGTGCAGTGCTAAAAAGCCCGCCCGAACGCAAATTCACCAACCGTTATGCACCATTTTAAAACAAAACCCTGCTAAAAAAAACATACGAAATGAAACAGTTAATACTATCAATTATTATATCAATTCTGTTTGTCACCACACATGGACAAACATCAATCGTAACAGCAAGTAATACGAGCAGACCTGTGCCTAAAGTGGGTCATATGCTAAACTATTTAACCAAACCAACCTGGACAAATCAGAGTTTTATTGACAGCGTTAAAACTTTAAATCTTGAAATAATTAGATACCCTGGTGGTACTGAGTCTCAATATTTTGATTGGCAAACAGGACGTAGTGTTCCTTCTTCACTTTGGACTAATGGTACACTCTTTAATCATAGCTACATAGGCACAGTTCCACATGTTTCTTACCCCCTTTCCCAATTGCATTATTTTTATCAGCAGACTGGTATAAAACCTATTTTTTGTTTAAACTTATTGACAAAAACCTTAAGTGATCAAATTCAAATGCTTCAAGCAGCTCACTCATTAGGCATTCCTATTGAATATATTGAATTAGGTAATGAATTATATTTTACAGACCAAGATTTCGTGAACAAATACCCAAATCCTGGCGACTATGTATTAGACATAAAAAATAATTGGATACCACAAATTAGTGCTTTGTTTCCGAATGCGAAAATTGCAGTCATTGGTGGCTATGACGGTTCAACGACTTTGAATGGAAATTCTATTCCTAATAGAATAACTAGTTGGAATGACACAATTTTTGCTCAAAATATAAATACTAATGCAATTACCTTTCATTATTATTTACCCCCTAATACAACAACTTTATCCAATCCAAATATCACTCAAGTATTAGCAGCACCTTTCAAACATTGGCCTGTTTTAAAAACAAATACTGTTGATAATGTAACCAACGGAATGGATTGTTGGATAACTGAATATAACCTTAATGATGGCAATCAGACTACTTATGCCATTGCTTCAAGTTGGGCACACGGACTTTATACGGCTTCATTATTTAGCTTAATGCTTGAAGAACCTAAAATAAAAATGCTTCTGAACCATCAAATAACTGGTTCACCTGCATTTGCATCATTGGCAAGTTATACCCCTTTTGGTGATACATTAACGAACAAACTAACAGCAGAAGGTAATGCGATGCGACTCATTCATCAGGCGGTTAAAGGTAACAACAACGCAACCAAACTGAATTTTTCAAATAATCCGACAATTACGGTAAACACTATTAACTACCCTTCATTAATTGGCTGGATATTCGATAACGGAACAGATAAAGAACTCTATATTTTAAATTTGTCAAACTCCAATTTTGCGTTAGACCTAAACGCTGTTATTACAGAAACTTTTAAGTACGAGCAAATCAGTGCAAGCAATCCTTTGCAAAAAGACATTACAACTCAAAATCTAATAATCAATAAAGGTGTTTTGAGTTCAAACATTCAAACCGTTCCCTATTCACTTACTTATGTTAAAAGTGAGCGTATAACAGGAATAAATGAGATAAGCGTAACATCTTCTTTTGCTGTTTATCCTAATCCTACCAAAAATTTTATTGAAATTAGAGCTATTAAAAGCAATGTTGAA
Organism: Lewinellaceae bacterium; assembly: GCA_040382095.1. GTDB lineage: Bacteria > Bacteroidota > Bacteroidia > Chitinophagales > Saprospiraceae > JADJPL01. Next base: position 22,379 of record JBEIGB010000015.1, on the reverse strand, counting down.
TTAAAGCAAATCCAAATATTTGACACCCAAGGGCGATTAATTATGTCAAAACAAAATAGTTTTCAAAATGGACAAACAACAATTGATTTAAGTAACATTCCACATCAGCAACTTTTTATTACATTGACTGACGGATATGGAAAACGCCAAACAGTAAAAATCTTGAAAGAATGATAAAAACGGTGCATAACAGCACCTAGAGCTGAACGTAAGTGAACCAATCTTTTTCCTGTGTTTGATATTTCAGAAGAAGAATTACCAGAGAAGTAAAAGACAAATCTGCAAATACGGCAAAATTTGACTTTATTATTCGGTGTGCAACAATTAATAAAGATGCTTTTAGTGACTATTTTCATACTTTCTTAGTGCCGGACGAAGGGTTAGACGACCACACAATCACGACAATTTATAAAGTCCTCGGTGAACTGTCCACTACACGACTTCTGGCAGACTTTGAGCGTGTCCCTACAGTGGCCTTGGGGCTGATGTACAGCATTTTAAAAAATGGGCATGGAATCAGCATCCATAACCGCATTTACGAAGAAGTTATTTATGCCTACATGACTTCTAAAGCTACCGCCCAGGTGTTGATGGGATCGTACAATGTGCCTCGAAATTTTAAACTAGACGACAACCAGCTCAACATGGAGGCTATCCTCCTCAAGTTTCAAGCCTTCATGCGCGAGCAGGACAGCACCAAAGACCGCGATTTTTTGGAAAGAAACGGACGTCTGGTCTTTTTGGCTTTTATCAAACCCATCATCAATGGCTCGGGCTTCGACTTTAAAGAGCCACAAATTTCGGAAGAACGGCGCCTGGATGTAGTCATCACCTACCTCCAACACAAATACATCAATGGCACAGCGGGACTGCCTTTCTGGCAAACCCAGCAACAATTTGAAAAAGCTATTTCCAATCTCCATCACTAATCCATATATTTGACTTGTTGCGATGGGATCAGCATCCGGTAAAAATAGCTCTTTTTCGCCCACGCCGACCCATAGCAACAAGTCTATTAAAACAACAATCATGAAAAAACTGATTTTTTTATTGTCCTTGCTGCCCTGTTTATCCTCTGCCCAGGAGGTGAAAACCACACCGGTGGAAAACGGTGTTCGTATTGATTTCCATTCCAGCATAATGAACGAAAACAGGACCATCTGGATCAGGGTTCCGGCATCTTATCATGAAGAACAGGTGAACCAATCCTACCCTGTGATGTATGTACTCGATGGAAAGTCAGCCTTTTTTCCTGTTACCGGCGTGGTGAGTTTCATGAGTGAAAAGGAACATGTGAACCATCAGATTCCCGAAATGATTGTTGTGGGTGTGGATACGGAAAATAGATTCCGGGATCTCACCCCCAATCACTCCACCATGCAACCCAATGGTGAAGAGGCTAAGACTCCTGAACAGAAACTCATGATGGAAGAAAGTGGTGGAGGTGAACTCTTTCTGAAATTCATGCAGGAGGAGGTAATCGCCTATGTAGAGAAAAATTACCGGACACTTCCTTATAGATTATATGTTGGACATTCCCTGGGCGGACTCACCACCAGCTATACCTTCTTGAAATATCCAGGCTTATTCAATGCCGCCATCGCTATAGACCCAAGTTTATGGTGGGATGGCGCCCGTTATGTAAAGGAGGCACCTGCCCTTATAGAAAACATGCCTGCCGACCAAATGAAAAGATATTATGTCAGTGTGATAGATAGCGGAGCCCAGGCCAGTCGGATGAAATTTCACTTCAATGCCATTCTGGATCTTGGAAAGTCCATGGAAGGCTTCGAATCAAAAAAACTGAAGTACAAGGTTGACAATATCCTGAACACCAATCATTCATCCATACCCCTCCTGAGCTGGTATAACGGACTCCTCTTTATCTTTGAAGGATATCACAAATACCACTTTGATTTCCTGCAGGATCCGGATCAGATTGAAGCCCATTTTAAGGGACTTGAATCCACCATCGGTTTGAAAATGCATCCGCCAGCGGATATTTTTGAAATCCTGGTTCATTACCTTACTTCTCCCAACCGGTTTCCTGATCCTGTCAAGGCGAGAAAAGTGCTGGATATGGCGTTGAAATATTATCCCAACGTAGCATACTTTCAACAAAAATTCAGGGAACTCGATACCTCTCAAACCAGCATAACCAAGGTACGACAGTACCGCAAGCAGCACGAAAGAGAGATCATCAGCGAATATTTCCATCTATTGTCTATACCCAACCATGCCCTGGATAAGATCAATATCGACAAGAATGCCGTACTGATCGAAAATATGCTGAAAAAACGCGGCATCAAAACAAAACTGCTCGAGTCAAAAACACCCAATACCCCCAAAGCGGTGTATGGTGAAGTCCTGGTGCCCGATGCAGAACTCACTATTGTCTTTTATGCCCATTACGATGGCCAGCCGGTGAATCCTGAAAAATGGCATCCTGCTGTCAAACCCTATCAACCCGTGCTGTTGAGCCGTTCCATTGAACAGGGTGGTAAGCCGATTGGCTTCCCTGCTGTTGGGCAAACGTTCGACCCTGAATGGCGGATTTCCTGCAGAAGTAGTTCAGATGACAAGGCCGGTGTGATGGCCATCATCAATGCCTATGATGCGCTTGTACAATCAGGTGTAAAACTGAAACATAACATCAAATTCTTTTTTGAAGGTGAAGAAGAGATTGGCTCCTTGCATCTTGGCGAGATCCTTGAAAAAAACAAGGACCTGCTGAAAGCTGATCTCTGGCTAATTGCCGATGGTCCGGTGCACCAGTCGGGCTTGCCCATGATTGATTTTGGGGTAAGGGGAGATGTCAACGTGGACCTCACGGTGTATGGCCCCAAGCGGCCCCTCCACAGTGGCCACTATGGCAACTGGGCCCCAAACCCTTGTATGATGCTGTCCAGGCTGCTGGCCAGTATGAAAGATGATGCAGGTAATGTAGTGATTAAAGGATATTATGACGATGTAATCCCTTTCACGGCATCAGAAAAGAAAGCTTTCGATGAAATCCCTTCCGTTGATCAGCAGATGAAAATGGAATTGGGGGATCAATCAACCTGAAGGAAATGGTAAGAGCTTGTTTGAAACTTATGAAAAGCCATCCCTCAACATCAATGGCATCCGGTGTGCGGACGCAGGTGATCAGGCGAGTAATGTCATTGCCACGGAAGCGAAAGCTACGCTGGATCTGCGACAAGTATTGGGAACCGACTATCTGAAGCAGGTGGAATTATTGCGGAGGCATATTGTCGGGCAAGGCTATCTTGTACTGGATCGTGAGCCAACAGATGAAGAGAGAAGGAACAATCCCCGGATTGCACAGTTGAATGTGGTGCAGGGAGGATACAATGCCCAAAGGACTCCCCTTGATCTCCCTGTTTCACAGCGCGTAATTAAAGCCGTAAGAGGTGCAACGGACAAAAAGCTCGTCCTGGAGCCTACCTCAGGGGGAAGCCTTCCTTTGTATTTGTTTGAACAACATCTCCATACAAAAGTGATTAACCTGTGCCTTGTCAATCACGACAACAACCAGCATTCTGAGAACGAGAATGTTCGCCTTCAAAATTTATGGGATGCTATTGAACAACTTGCTGCCATCATGGTGATGGATTGAGTCTTCTCCCTTAAGTTTACATCCTAAAATTTAAAAAAATGACACTTATTCCAGTAGAACGCACAACCGCTTCGCGGATCGGACAAGTTGACTTCAACAATCTTGATTTTGGCCTTCATATGTCTGATCACATCCTGGTCGCAGAGTATTCGAACGGACAATGGGGGGCCGCCCGGATAAAGCCTTACGGCACGATGGAATTCTACCCGGCTATGATGGCGCTGCATTATGGTCAGTCGGTATTTGAAGGCATGAAAGCTTTCCGAATGGAAAATGGTGACATCTCCGTTTTTCGTGCGGCCACGCACCTGGAGCGTTTCAATCGTTCGCTCGAAAGAATGTGTATGCCAACCGTTCCAGCCTCTTTATTCCTGGATGGCTTGTTCGAATTGATCAGGACCGATCAGGACTGGGTTTCCGGAAATCCGGGTTGCTCCTTGTATCTGAGGCCATTCTGTTTTGCCTCAGAAGCAAGATTGAAGATCAAGGTGGCGGAAAAATATCATTTCATTATCCTGACCAGTCCGGCAGGTCCATATTACACGAAGCCTTATCGCTTAAAAGTTGAAACAGAATATACCAGAACGGTGGAAGGTGGAACAGGTTTTGCAAAATGTGCTGGAAATTACGGCAGCAGCTATTATCCGATGCAGCTGGCTTTCCAGGAAGGCTACGACCAGGTTTTGTGGACGGACGGGAAGGAGCATAAGTATATAGACGAAGTCGGTATGATGAATGTGATGTTCATGATTGATGGCGTGCTGACCACACCAAAACTGAATACCGCTATTCTCAGTGGGGTCACACGGGATTCTGTGCTTACGCTTGCCAAAGACATGGGTGTGCGCACAGAGGAACGCCGCATTTCTGTGGAAGAAATCGAGACAAACCTCAAGCAAGGCCGGATCTCAGAAGCATTTGGAACCGGGACTGCTGCTGTCGTCGCCCCTATCACCACAATCAATATTTCAGGAACGGATCATCAGATCCCGGAACCTACGCCGTCCTCTTTCCAATCAAAAGTGAAAAATTTGCTGAGCGATATGCGCACGGGTCGTGCAGCAGATATCCATGGCTGGAACCATATCATTCAAATCTGAGTATATCAATGATCCAACCAAAGCCTGCTATGAATAATTTTAGTGCTTTGGGGATCATGCATTTTTCTTTTGGCTATTAAAAAACGCATAGTGTGCGGGATCACTTAATTCGGCAAGTAGTTCGGGAAAATCATGGGCAAAATCTTCGTTCCAAATTATAGTAAGCTCCGCTTTTTGACTCACCTTACGAAGCGGAATGATGGTCAAGGGTAAGTTGAGCCCCTGTATCGAATTTTCCGGCTCCAGACAAACCCCCATTCCATTCTCTACCAATTTGAAAGCGGTGCCTGCCGAGCTCGTCGTGTGGGTTATATTAGGCGTGAATCCTGCATCGAGGCAGATGGATTTCATGATTTCCAAGTGATTGGAGCCATCTTCGAGTGGGGGAAAAATAAATTCTTCATTGGCGAATACCGAAAACTCACGGTAATTCTCCTCCGTAACCGGGTGGTTTTTGGGAAGCAGGATGACAAAATCACACGAAGTCAGTTTTTTACCAAAAAGGTTGGGCGGAATGATTGGATTGGTCGAAAATCCAAGATCGAGTTGCTTCGTTTGCAGCCCTTTGAATTGGCCTTCATTGTTGACTTCCTTAAGCACAAAGCATATTCCAGGTCTCGATTTACGGATTTTATTCAGGACTTCAGGTAAAATAGATTGCTTTATCGAATGGGTAAATCCTATCCTGATTTCAACCTGGCCTTTTGCTATCTGGCAAGCCTTATGATGGATTAGGTCAAATTGCAATAGGAGTTTCTCCATTTCCATTGTGAAATATTCACCCGCAGGTGTTAGCTCGACTTTACGCTTATGTCGCTTGAACAGTTGAACGCCGAGTTCTTCTTCAAGGGTGCTGATTTGCCGGCTAAGCGCAGGTTGCACAATACGGGCTTCCTCTGCAGTTTTGGTAAAGTGTAACCGCTTTGCAAGGATAAGGGCATTTCTAATTTGTTGTATATTCATTAATGCAAATATGCTATTATTTGATCAAAATTAAGTATTTTTTGCTATTAATTTATTGACATATTTTTGATTCTGAACAACCAATAAAATTTCTAAAACCGAAGAGGTAGAAATTCCAAAAATTGTTTTGCACGCAATCTTTAGGACGATATCGCTTTAAAACCCATCAATTCAATGCAACTCATGAAAGATGCGGTTCTGGAAAACCTTTTAACTGCACTTGATAAAGAGGCGGTATTGACTGGCGAGGCACTTACTGGCAGGTATGCACATATCTGGAAGATGGATATTCCGTTGGAAGCTAAAGCACTACTGCTACCCACAACGACAGCAGAGGTATCTACGATTTGCCGGATTTGCTATGAACATAATCAACCGATCGTCATCCAGGGTGGACTTACGGGATTGGTTGGAGGGACAGAATCACAGGCTACTGATATCGTAATCAGCTTAGAGCGGATGAATCGAATAGAGGAAATTGATACACTTTGTCGGACGATGACCGTCGAAGCTGGGTGCATATTAGAATCCATTCACCGGGCTGCTGATGCCCATGAATTATTTTTCCCATTGAATTTTGGGGCGAAAGGCTCTGCTCAAATTGGCGGTTGTATCGCCACGAATGCCGGTGGTTTGCGCGTCAAGCGATTTGGTATGACCAGAAATTTAATATTGGGATTGGAAGTAGTCCTTGCAGACGGAACGATCATCAACTCCTTAAAGAAAATCATCAAGAATAATTCCGGCTACAACCTCAATCAACTGTTTATTGGTTCGGAAGGTACGCTTGGGATTATCACGCGGGCTACACTCAAATTAGAAGAGAAATTGGTTAACCGGATCAGTGTTTTTGTAGGACTGGCGCATTTCGATGATGCAATTCGTCTCCTGCGTTTTTGTGATGCGAAATTCTCGGGCTTGCTGAGTGCTTATGAAATTTTGTGGGCAAATACCTTTGCGGTACTTGCGTCGAAATACAAATCTATTTTTAGCGATAAACATAATTACTACGTGCTGTTGGAAGTGCTAGACAACCATTCTCAATTATTTAAAGACCACGTTTATACCGTTTTTGAGGAAGCAGTTGAAAAAAATCTGATTCAGGATGCCGTGTTTGCCCATTCTGCACAAGACCATGCATTATTTTGGAGCATACGCGAAGATGTGGAAGTCCTCAACGCAGAATCCAAATATCAACAGCATTTTGATGTGAGTGTTCCGATTAATCAGATGATTGGGTATGTGGAACAAGTGAACAGCGAACTTGCCAAAGTAGAAGCGATTGAGCACGTATTTTGTTTTGGACACCTGGCAGATGGTAACCTGCATTTTATTGTCGGCAAAAATACCGCCGACGCATCCCTGAAATCACTTGTCAACCAAATCATTTATGCCCCATTGAGGGCCATTAACGGCTCCATTTCCGCCGAACATGGTATCGGTTTGGAAAAGAAGCAATGGTTGAGCCTTTGCCGGACGGAGGAAGAAATTGAGTTGATAAAAAAAATTAAAGATGGATTAGACCCCAAACACTTATTGAATGCAGGTAAAATAATTGATTAAATTAAATATTTCAGCAATGAGGCCAGCACGATTGTTTTTCTACTTATGCTTAGTTCTTGCCCCTAATATTTGCGTGTATGCACAGGAGTTCCCTGTAGATGAAAAACTAAAAGGCATTGATTCGACGATTCATAAAATCCTTAAGGATTGGAATGTACCCGGTTGTGGGGTGGGTATTGTCATGAAGGATAAGCTGGTTTTTGCAAAAGGGTACGGTTATCGCGACTTAGAAAACAAATTGCCCATTACGCCCAATACACTTTTTCAGATTGCCTCAAATACCAAACTCTTTACAGCTACTGCAATCGGATTTCTCGTTGAAGAGGGAAAATTAGAATGGGATAAGCCCGTAAAGAAATATGTCCCCCAGATTGAATTTTATAATAATGAATTAAATACCCATGTCACCATGAGAGATATGCTCTCTCATAGAACAGGCATTTCAAGGCACGACAATATTTGGGCAGGTTCAGATTTTACACGCCAACAACTTTTTGAAAGACTTAAATATCTTGAGCCGAGTATTCCGTTCCGACAGGGGTTTCTCTACAATAATTTGATGTACGCTGCATCCGGACAGATAGTAGAACTCTTGTCTGGTAAAACCTGGGAGCAGTATGTCACCGATAAGATTTTTACGCCCTTGAATATGGTTAATTCTACTTTCTCCGTGGAAGAAGCGAAAAAGCAGGCAGAGCTTGCCTTACCTTACTATGAAAAGAGGGAAAATGGCACATTGCAGCTACAACCGTTTTTTACTGTTTCACCTGGAGTAGGTCCTGCAGGCTCAATCATATCTAATATTAATGACCTTTCCAAATGGCTAATCGCACAAATACATGGCGGTAAGTACCTCGATAAACAAGTAATTCCCCAGCGCGTGATTAAAGAAACCTTACAACCGGCAAGTTTATCCGCAACGGTTCCTGATAAGTATTTTGAGAACCTCAATTCGATGTATGGCATGGGGCGAGCCACCTCAAGCTATAAAGGACATTATAAGACCGAGCACGGTGGTTCAACGGGTGGAATATATTCCTACATCACCTTTTTACCGGCAGATAGTATTGGCATTATTGTATTTAGTAACGCCGCCCATTCACGACCGCTCCCGTCAATGATAACGAATATTATTGTTGATAAACTCCTTGATTTGGAAGTTACTCCCTGGGATGAGCGAGAATTAAAAGACTACCTGAAAATGAAGGCGATGAACCAGGAAATGCGCAAAAAACCAGATGCTGACCGTGTATTGAATACAAAACCATCACATCCACTGGCAGATTATATTGGCAATTATGAAGATGCTGCTTATGGCGTTATGGAAATTCAGGAGGTTGGGGGCAATCTGCAGTTTACTTTTAACAACAAAACACTGCCCCTTCAGCACTACCACTACGATAGATTTGTATCAGCGGATCATGAAATCTATGGAAAATGGTCCCTTTTATTTGGTACAGATGCGCAGGGGGCCGTTCAAGATATACGGGTAAGCCTTGATGAAAAAGAGGTCGTTTTTTCAAGGAAAGCGGATGCCAAACTTTCTAATACAGCATTTCTCAAGAACTTGGAAGGAACTTATGAGTCCAGCGCGACGACTTTGAATTTTGTGTTAAGTGGTGGGGAGTTACTGATTACTTCATCACCCCCTCAACATCTTGAGCCTTTCAAAAACGCTATTTTCAGGATTCGTGAATTTTCTGACCGGACCATAGAGTTCATTATGGATAAAGCGGATGTCGCTACGGGTCTTATATTAACAAGTGGCGGCAAGGCGGTTGTATTTACAAAAAAGAAATAGTATAGACAATTAAATTTGTAAAAATGAAACGCAAAATAACAGTCCTCCTTTTCATTGCTTTGCTCAATGGCTTTTCTTTTTCACTTTTTGCCCAATCATCTGTCCTTTATGATGTTGTGCTATCGGGTGGACGGGTGATAGACCCCGAAACTAAGCTCGATGCCATCAGAAATGTGGGTATCCTCAACAACCGCATCGCCCAAATTAGTTCTGAACCTTTAAACGGGAAAGAAACCATCAATGCAAGTGGCCTGGTAGTAGCACCAGGCTTTATTGACCCACATGTTCACGGCTTGACTAATCAGGAACAGGAATATCAACTGCATGATGGCATTACAACTGCTTTGGAATTAGAGATAGGTGTACCGTTTTTGGAAGAATGGTATGCTTCCCGACAATCAAAAGCACTTATTAATTATGGGGCAAGTGCCAATTGGGGGTTTGCAAGAATGCAGGCTATGGAAAAATATCAACAGGAACTACTTGAATTGAAGCAAGATATAGCCAGTGGTAGTCCGCATACATCAATGGTTGGTTTGGGTATTTCCTATGACAATACACTGGATAAAGCACAGCTTCAAAATATGCTCCAAAATATCAAATCTGAATTAGCAGCAGGTGGTATTGGTATTGGTGTTTTTATTGGATATGTACCCGGCGCAAACACTGAAGAAATTTTTCGGGTATATCAATTGGCCGGGGAGATGCAGGCAACAATTTTTAGCCATGTACGAGAACCCAATCTCACTGCTGTTCAGCAAGCGATCTCAGATGCCGTTCTGACCAATGCTCCTTTGCATCTTGTCCATATCAACAGTATGACTTTGGCGCAAATCCAATTAGGCATCGAAATGGTGCAAACTGCACAAAAAAGAGGATTTAATATCACAACGGAAATGTATCCCTACACGGCTGCTGCCACAGGAATATCCACCAATATGTTTTCTGATGGCTGGCAACAACGTGTAGGTATATCCTATGAAGACCTTCAATGGGTCGCTACGGGTGAAAGACTTACCAAAGAAACCTTTGAAAAATATCGAAAGACAAAAGGGGCGGTAATTTTACACATGATGAAGCCCGAATGGATAAAGGCCGGCATTGTAATGGAGGGGGTGATGATCGGTTCAGACGGAGGTGCTTATGCCCCTTTGACGCACCCACGCACGGCAGGTACTTATGCACGGGTGCTGGGTAAATACGTCAGAGAAGACAAAGTATTAGATCTGCCCACTGCCATCGAGAAAATGACCCTTTTACCTGCTAAAATGCTTGAAAAGGTAGTTCCCATGATGCGCTTCAAAGGAAGGATACAAGTAGGGGCTGATGCCGACATTACCATTTTTAATCCCAACACCGTCATTGATAAAGCGACTTTCGAGGAAGGCCTGAAATTCTCCGAAGGCATAGCGTATGTGATGGTAAACGGAAGTTTTATCTTAAAGAATGGGGAAACTGTAAAAAATGTTTTTCCGGGACAGCCCATCTATGGGAAGTTTAAGCAATAGACTTGTTGCGATGGGTCAGCGTGGTGGGAAAAAGACCTGTTTTTTACCGCATGCGCATCCCATCACAACAAGTCGAATAGCACCCGCTCGCTATTTTTAACGAAATAATGGATTAAGTATGCCTATATCAAAAGAAATCATGGAACAATGGGGTGGGGAAACATTAATCACCCATTTAGACAAAGAAACAAAGTCCATCGTATTAATTGGTATTCATTCCTCCCAAATAGGACCCGCAGCTGGAGGATTGCGGATGAAAAAGTATAAGAATCTGGAAGATGCCGTAACAGATGTTCTGAATCTGTCTCAGGCCATGACCTCCAAATTTGCCATGGCAAACATGAAATGGGGTGGTGGCAAAACGGTGGTATATCTGACACGCGATCTTGATACAACTGAGCGTGAACAGTTTTTTATGCGCTTTGGAGAAATATTGCAAAGCCTTCAAGGTCGCTATTATGTCGGTCCCGATGTCGGCACTTCGTCTGAAGATATGGATATTATCTACAAAACAGGCAAGCCTTTTGTTTTTTCAAGGACGGTCAAAGCAGGTGGTGCGGGTTCATCGTCTGTTCCGACAGCTTATGGCGTTTATGCAGGGATAAAAACAACCTGCAAATTTCTTTTTGGCACAGAGCGTCTGGAGGGCAGAACGATTTTTATACAAGGGCTTGGGAACGTAGGGCAGATTTTATTAAAAATACTTCTAAAAGAAAATGCACGGGTCATTTTTACGGATACAAACCCGGAATTGGTGGATAGGATGTTAAAAGAAGAACCCACAGTCCAATTTCTGCCCCCGGATAAAAGCTATGATGTAGCATGTGATATTTTCGCCCCTTGTGCGCATGGTGCTATACTCAACGCCACTACGATTAACCAATTGAAATGTAAAGGTATCGTGGGTGCTGCCAACAATCAATTGAGTGAGCCGGAAGATGCTGAAAGATTGAAAATCAGGGGAATTCTCTATGCACCCGATTATGTGGTCAACTTAGGCGGTGCTATGGGCATAACGGCTATTGAAGCAGAAGGGGTCCCGGAAGAGGAGAGTATTGAAAATGTACAAAAAACCATTTCAGAGACCTTAGCGGAAATATATATCAACGCAAAAAGTGCTGATACGACTACAGTAGAGGCAGCCATGAAAATCACCCAAAAAAGGTTAGAAAAATACTTACCTAACAAAATTGGAATCTGAATATTTTAAAGATTTAAATAATTAAAATATGAAAGAAAATACGACCGGCAATTGGAAAACCGAAGAGCGCGCCGAGCTTTTTTTGAGTAAAATATTGCAGAAAGCATACACAGAATGCCCACATGCTCAAATTTTCGCTGACCACCTGCGCAATGAAATTGCAATAAGGCTCCGCGATATTCTCGACCATATTACCTTCTCTAATCCGGATTTAATTCCTGAGCTGGAAGCGCATGGCTGGGCCACCGAAGGAAATTCAGGTATTTATCGCAACGAATCAGGCATATTTCCAGCTTTTGTTTACAAGGAAGGCACTCGCAAAGTCGCTTTCAAGGTTGAATTTATAGATGATTTTCTAAAAGCCAATAATCTTCAGCGGGAAGTACTTGGACAAGCGGGTAGCCAATTGCGGATGGCAGAAATATTTAACGGAAAAGGAACGGCTTTTTGGGCAGTAGAAAGACATGGGACAAGATCTTTTTCCATTGAAAAACAATCGGAGGAAATAATTGAACAGGCACAATTTCACCAACACATTTTCAGGACAAGGCAACGCTTGTTTGATGATGTGGTAGAGGGGCTTGAGCACACCGAAAAATTAGTCCATGCGGCAGTTGAAGCCCTTGGTGCAGATTGGGCGTGCGACCTCTTTTTACGGGCCGAACGGGAATACTGGATGTCAAGAAATCGGGCGGGCAGGGTTCAAAAAGAACGCCAGGACAAATTGGGTATGGGTTGGGCAAATCAAGATCACCACACCTTTGACAGTTCCCGGCAATATTTTTATCATACCATTCGTATCCTGGAAAAATTGGGCTTTGAATGTCGGGAACTCTTTTATGCAGGTGCAGGCGCGGGATGGGGGTCACAGATATTGGAGCAACCTGTTTTGCAATCGGTCATTTTTGCAGATATTGACCTGGCACCTGAAGAACTGGATATTGATTTCGCGCATGATCCGAACATCAAGCCACTCTATCCTTATCGTCGCGCCGGACTTTGGTGTGCTATGCACGGTGAAAGCATCCTGGAAGCGGGTCTCAATCACCTGGAATGTATGTATGATTCCAGGCGGTTCAATGAGATTTTTGCCCAACTAAACATCGAGATGATGCAACCGTTTTCGGATTTTCCGCACCTGTATCAAGCCTTGACAGTGGGAGAATGGTGGTCGGTTGACCCAAAAAGAATTGCAATTTTAGAGGCAGAAGGTCATATTTCAAAAGAAGCAGCCGAAGATTTTAGGAAAAATGGGGCTATTGGCTCACATTTCGAAAACCTGGAACGCAACAATGGATTTAAAGGGTTCAATCAGCCGGGGATTGATGATGTATTGAGGGTGATTGACCCGCGTAAACAATTATTGGGCAGTTAAAACGAGCCAGAAAAATAAATGGTACTTTAAGGTTTTATCAAATCCATAATATCTATGCATAGATGAATAAAGCAATTGTTTTGACTAATGGCCTATTTTTGAAAATTAATGCCAAAACGGCCCATGGACTTGTCAGAGGAACAGAAAGATTCGAGATTATTGGTGTTGTGGATGGTAAAGAAACTGCCGGAAAAGATGCCGGGGAATTATTAGATGGTAAAAAACGGAATATTCCTGTTTTCTCAGATTTAGAAACAGCTATACATGAGCTGCCGACGATCAATTTTCTGATTATCGGTGTGGCAACTTTAGGCGGTGTTTTGCCCTCTGATATGCTCGAAATCGTCAGAAAAGCTATCCAAAACAACATTTCGATTGTCAATGGCCTACATGAATATCTTTCCGAAAAAGAAGAAATTGTTTCGCTTGCCAAAGAAAATAAGGTAGAGTTGATAGATATCAGGAAACCAAAATCCGTGAAAGATTTACATTTTTGGACAGGCGAAATTTGGACGGTTAAAGCACCTGTCATTGCCGTTTTGGGTATGGATTGTGCAACGGGCAAACGCACCACAGCAAGAATGATTCGAGAAGCATGCCAAAAAGAGGGGTTCAATGCTCAGATGATTTTTACAGGGCAAACGGGCTGGCTTCAAGGCGGAAAATACGGATTTATCTTTGATTCTACCCTGAATGACTTTGTTTCCGGCGAGATAGAACACGCCATTGTGCGCTGTTGGAAAGAAACAAGCGCAGATTTTATCTTACTCGAGGGGCAATCCTCTCTCAGAAATCCGAGTGGCCCCTGTGGCTTTGAATTTTTGATTTCCGGTAATGCCAAGCACGTGATACTGGTCCATGCTCCTAAAAGACAATACTTCGACGACGAAGCACATTTCGGCAAAATTCCGAGCGTAGAATCAGAAATTGACCTTATTTCAAGATTGGGTTCAAAGGTCATTGGATTGGCTTTAAATACGCAGGGCTGTTCCGTAGAAGAAAGTAAATTTTATCAAGCGCACTATGAGAACCTACTCAATATTCCGGTATTATTGCCAATTGAGGAAGGCGTCGAGAAAATAATTCTAACTTTAAAGACACTGAGGCCATGAAAATTATTGAAATAAGGGCTTATCTGAAAAAACTTAGCCTGACGAAGCCATATACCATTGCCTATGATACCATGACGGATGTGGAGCTTGTTTTTCTTGAAATGACACTCGAAAACGGCATCGTTGGCATTGGTTCTGCAAGTCCGGCAGAAGCGGTAATCGGTGAGAATTCACAACAAACGTATCGCAATCTTCAATCCGATTTTGTTCAAAATCTGGTCGGCAGGGATATCCGCCATTTTCAGCAAATTATCTTTGAAACACAGCGACATTTCCAACTTTTACCCGGCACTCAAGCCGCCATTGATATTGCCCTGCATGACGCCTTTTGTAAGTTTATAGATATTCCGGTGGTTGATTTTTACGGTCAAAAAATTTCTTCCCTCCCAACTTCCGTCACTATCGGCATAATGGATGTCAACGAAACCCTTGAAGAAGCGCGTAATTTTGAACAATTAGGATTTAAAATTTTAAAAGTCAAAACGGGCTTAGATATTGACACAGATATTGAGCGGATCGTAAAACTGCGCGAGGTATTTAACAATCGCTTTAAAATCAGGGTGGACGCTAATCAGGGATATTCAATCAATGATTTATTGAAGTTTTTTAAAGCTACCAAAGACCTGGATATTGAATTGATCGAACAGCCCATTTTGGTCGGAAAAGAAGCTGAGCTGGATGCTCTGGACGAAGATATTAGAAAATCGATTGCCGGCGACGAATCGTTGAAAAATGCAAAATATGCCATTCAATTTGCCAACACCAAAACCTTTGGAATTTATAATATTAAACTGATGAAGTGTGGTGGAATTGTGGGCGCAAAAGAAATTGCAAGCGTTGCTCAGCATGTGGGCATTGATTTGTTTTGGGGTTGCAACGATGAAAGTATAGTGAGTATTACAGCGGCATTGCACGCAGCATACAGTTGTCCCAATACAAAATATATTGATTTAGATGGAAGTTTTGATTTAGCAGAGGATCTAGTGAAAAATGGTTTCTCGCTTGAGGATGGTTACATGAAAATGAATAAAAAAGCAGGTTTTGGTTTTGAGAAAATATAAATCACTATTCAATAAATGAACAAACTTGTTGCAAGAATTGGGTTACGGTCGGCAATTGTTTTGGTTGTCAGCGTTATTGTGGGTTCGGGAGTATTTAAGAAAATTGCTCCTATGTCAGCTGAGCTTGGTTCGCCCATTTTGGTGCTTACCTGCTGGGTTTTGGCAGGGCTTATCAGCTTAGCAGGGGCTTTATCTACGGCTGAAATGGCTGGGATGTTTCCGGATTCCGGTGGGGAATATCAATATTTCCAAAGAATTTACGGTCGTTTTTTTGCATTTCTGTATGGTTGGGGAAACTTTACCGTCATGAAATCGGCTGCCATTGCTGCATTGGCTTATATTTTTGCTCAATCGTTCAATAGCTTTATTCCACTGCCCCAGGCTTCGACTGATTTTTTTCTTTTTCAAAACTATGGAGTCAAGTTTTTAGCCTCTCTCCTTATTATTACTTTAAGTTTTTTGAATTACCGGGGCATCACTTTTGCCGAAAGGTTGAGTACATTGCTTGCTTCTTTGATGATACTGTCCGTTTTATCCATCATCATTTGGGGCTTTTTCTCCGGAAAAGGGAGTATGCATAATCTAACAAGCCGTAGTGTTCATTTCGATTTTAATGTATTGGAAGGTTTCGGCTTACTCAAAGCGATGACCATAGCCAGTTTGGGCGCATTTTGGGGATATGAAGGCTGGAATCAAATTGGTTACATAGGCGAAGAGGTAAAAAACCCGAAGAAAAACCTTCCTTTGGCCTTAGGTATCGGGACGCTCATCGTAATCGTGATATATGTTTTGTTAAACACCGTTTTTGCCTATATCTTTCCGATTGACTACCTTATTTCATTGAATAGCGAACCCAATAAGATTGCTGCGGTTGAAGTGGCTAATAAAATTTGGGGTGGTTTTGGAGGAATTTTCGTTGCTTGTTTAATCATGGCGACCACACTCAATTCTACGAATAGTTCCACGCTATTGACAGCGAGAATTCTGTATGCGATGGCAAGAGATGGCCAATTTTTCAAAAGTGCAAATGCTATTCATCCTAAATTTCAAACCCCACATAAAGCTATTTTCATTCAAGCTACATGGGCAAGTCTTTTAGTTTGGTCGGGGTCATTCGACCTACTCACGAATATGCTGGTTTTCGCTGCTTTCATTTTTTACGGTGCAACAGCCCTGGGTGTTATCATTCTTCGCGTAAAAGAGCCCGACATTCCTCGCACGTACAGGGTGATTGGTTATCCGTTTGTGCCCGTTATTTTCCTGTTATGCAGCCTGGTTTTATTGATTATTACCACGGTAAACCAACCGAGAGAAGCACTTTTAGGACTTGGTTTAATCGCTACCGGTATTCCATTTTACTGGTATTGGCGAAGGAAATAGTCAGTGCAAAAATGTGATTACCCATGCAATGAATATCGGAGCTGCGATGGCAATCAAAGATTGCCGCGCAGCTCCTGCTCACGCTCCAAAGCTTCAAACAACGCTTTGAAATTCCCTGCGCCAAAGGATTTTGCACCTTTTCGCTGAATGATTTCATAGAAGAGCGTCGGGCGATCTTCTACCGGCTTGGTAAATATTTGTAGCAAATAGCCTTCATCATCTCTGTCCACCAGGATCCCTAATTTCTGTAAGGGAGCTATATCTTCATCAATAGGACCGATTCTGTTCAGCAGCTCATCATAATAGGTGCCGGGAATGGAAAGAAACTCTACCCCCCTGTTCTTTAATTGCGATACCGTTTCAATGATATTCTCCGTTGCAATAGCAATATGCTGAACACCTGCTCCATTATAGAAATCAAGATACTCTTCCACCTGCGATTTTTTCTTTCCTGCGGCAGGCTCGTTGATGGGGAATTTCACATACCCATTCCCATTGCTCATCACTTTGCTCATGAGTGCTGAATACTCCGTTGAAATCTGCTTGTCGTCAAAAGTGAGTATGTTTTTGAATCCCAACACATCTTCATAAAACTTAACCCAGGTATTCATCTGATTCCATCCCACATTCCCTACACAGTGATCAACGTGTTTCAGTCCAACTTCCGAAGGAGCGTAAGTGGATTGCCATGATTCGAATCCGGGTAAAAATAGTCCCTTGTAATTACGTCGCTCTACAAACAAATGAACCGTATCCCCGTAAATATGAATGCCGCTCATGACAATTTCCCCCGAAGCATCTTCGGTAACAACAGGTTGCAAGTAGGGTTTTGCACCACGCCTGGTGGTTTGTTCAAATGCATCTCTTGCATCACTTACCGTCAATGCGATTGCTTTGACACCATCCCCATGCAGGTCCACATGTTTAGCGACGGATGAATCAGGTTTCAATGCAGTGGTCAGTACCAGTGTGACTTTCTGTTGCCTCAACACATACGATACTTTCTCTTTGTCTCCTGTTTCTGGTCCACTGTATGCCAAACTCTGGTAACCAAAGGCAGTCTTGTAATAATGTGCAGCCTGCTTTGCATTGCCAACATATAATTCAATGAAATCAGTTCCCAACAAGGGTAAAAAATCTTGATGCGCTCCAGTATTGCTCATACTCAATAAACTTTAAAAATATTATTCGATGTTAAACTGCCAGCTTTTGTGATAATTATCATCTTCAATGCGCAGCGCTTCGTCTGTCAGCATCAGTGGGCGAAAAGGATCGATCATTACCGCTAATTCATCGGTCTTTTCCTTGCCAATAGATTTTTCCACGCTGCCTGGATGCGGACCGTGAGGGATCCCGCCTGGATGCAAGGTGATTTGCCCTTGCACAACAGATTTTCTGCTCATGAAATCACCATCCACATAGTACAATACTTCATCACTGTCAACATTGCTGTGGTTGTATGGAGCTGGAATGGATTGCGGGTGGTAATCGTACTTTCTCGGCACAAATGAACAAACCACAAAATTCTTTCCCTGGAATGTTTGATGTACAGGTGGCGGCTGATGCACGCGTCCGGTGATAGGCTCAAAATCGTGTATCGAAAACGCCCATGGATAATGATAGCCATCCCAGCCGATGAAATCAAATGGATGGGTACCATACGTGTAAGGATAGATCAGCCCCTCTTTTTTAATTTTGATGACAAAATCACCTGCCAGGTCATGTGTTTCCAAATTGGAAGGGCGCACGATATCTCTTTCACAATATGGAGCATGTTCCATCAATTGACCAAATTCATTCAGATATCTTTTAGGGAATCGAATGGGGCTGAAACTCTCAATGATGAAAAGCCGATTGTCTTCTTGATCAAAAGTCATTTGATAAATGGTTCCTCTCGGAATAACCACATAATCTCCATATTTAAATTGAATCTTACCGAATCCGGTTTTCAATTCACCTGAACCTTTATGTATAAAGATGATTTCGTCTGCCTGACTATTCTTGTAAAAATAATCAGTCATTGATTTTTTGGGGGCAGCCAGTGAAATATGCAAATCAGCATTTACCAAAACCGGCTTTCTGCTTTCCAGAAAATCATTTTCAGGCTTTATATTGAAGCCAAGCAGACTGGTGTGCTTGAGGTGTTTTTCCCTTGCGATCTTTGGTTCCACAGAATAAGGTTCTCCCAGAGATTTTACAATAGTGGGGGGGTGGGCGTGATAAACCAAAGAATACATACCGGAAAAACCCTCCGTTGAAACCAATTCTTCCGCGTAAAGGTTACCGTCAGGTTTCCTGAAAATGGTATGTCTTTTGTGGGGTATTGAACCCAGTGTGTGATAGATGGGCATGACAATCTATTTATGGTCGTTCTGTGATGCAAACCCGGAACTGACCAATGATATTTTTCAAACGATTTTACTAAAATATTTGAATCTGATGGATATTTGCCTGCTTCAGGGAAATTTTTGATACATTTGTTCTATTGCATTTTCGGCTTATTTTAAATTAGTGGTCACGCACTATACACAACCACGATAGGCTCAAAAATACAATTTTTTTATAAATCAATTTAATTGATTGCCACATTTTTATTAACCAAAAAACGCTGGCAGTTTAATATTTATAATGAATGAAATTAGTTAGTTATCTAAAGAATAAGGAACAAAGCCTCGGCGTAATTGTTCGGGAAAAATTATATAATCTTGCTTCGATGGAAGCAAATTTTCCTTCCGACATTCTTACATTTTTAGATCATGGAGAACCAGCGATGCAATCACTGCGCGAAAAAACGGCGCAGTTGATCAATGGAGCAATCACAGCATCGCCTGAAAGCGATTTTCAGCTCATAGCTCCTGTTCCCCATCCGAGGTCCTGCAGAGATGGATATGCATTTCGTCAGCATGTCGCGGCTGCAAGAAGAAACAGAGGGGTGGAGATGATCAAAGAATTTGATCAGTATCCGGTATTTTATTTTACGAATCACCAGGCCATTCAGGGCCCGGGTGATATATTTTGCATGCCGGATCATTTTCAGCAACTCGATTTTGAACTGGAGGTTGCCATTGTCATTGGAAAACAGGGAAAAAATATTCAGGCAAAAGATGCGGACGGATACATCGCAGGATTCACGATCATGAATGACATGAGCGCAAGAAAATTGCAGATGGAGGAAATGTTGCTGAACCTGGGACCCGCAAAAGGAAAGGACTTTTCAACAGTTATTGGCCCCTGGCTGGTAACCCCCGATGAACTGAAACCCTTTTTAGTTCCTCCTAAAAATGGGCATATTGGAAACAACTACAATCTTTCCATGAAGTGTTGGGTGAACAATCAATTGGTTTCCGAAGGGAACATGTCGGATATGGACTGGACATTCGCTGAAATTATTGAACGTTGTTCCTATGGGGTAACGCTGTATCCGGGGGAGGTAATTGGATCAGGTACGGTGGGAACAGGTTGTTTTCTGGAATTGAACGGAACAGGAATGTTACATAACCCTGACTACCAGCCACAATGGCTCAAAGAAGGCGACGTCGTAAAGATGACAATTGATGGACTGGGAGCACTTGAAAATACCATACGTGCAGAACAAACCGATTGGTCTATTCTTGCATTAAAGAAATAAAAACCAAGGATATGTTGACGATTCATACAGCGGAGTTGAGTACACAGGCATTGCAACAATATTTGCAGGCTGTAATTGCCCCGCGGCCCATCTGCTTTGCATCTACTGTAGATCTCAAGGGAAATATCAACCTGAGCCCTTTTAGTTTTTTCAACCTCTTCAGCATGAACCCCCCTGTTTGTATTTTCTCTCCTTCCAGACGCGTCAGAGACAATACAACCAAACATACCCTTGAAAATTTGAAGGAAGTCCCGGAATGTGTGATCAACATCGTGAACTATGACATGGTTCAGCAGATGTCACTGGCGAGTTGTGAATATCCAAAAGAGGTGAACGAGTTCATCAAAGCCGGTTTTACACCGGTTGCCTCTGAACTTGTAAAACCGCCTCGCGTAGCAGAATCGCCTATTCAACTGGAATGCATCGTGTTGGAAATTATTTCTTTAGGTGAAAAGGCAGGTGCAGGAAATCTCGTATTGGCAGAAATCAAGCGCATACACATCAACGAAGCAGTATTGGATGAAAATAAGAAGATTGATCCCGTAAAACTCGATCTCGTAGCAAGACTGGGAGAAGATTGGTACACCCGTGTCACGGCGCAGAGCCTGTTCAAAGTCGAGAAACCCAATACCAACCTGGGCATTGGAATGGATCAGTTGCCTGGATGTATCCTTCATCATGCATTGCTCTCCAACAATGAAAAAGGACAGTTGGCCAATGTCAGTTCCATACCGGAACAGCTAAGATCAAATAAAAATATTTCGCTCTCTGATGAAAAGATACATGAAATAAAAGATGCCTTGAAAAATAACAATGCATTATTGGCCTGGAAAATTATCGAAACTTCAATTTCGATATATTAATTTTCAAACTACCTCTAATCAACTATTTATATTTAAACCGGTAGCAGTTTTTATACATGAAAAAAGCTGTTTTTCAGCAACTTGATTAGATGTGTTGTGTGAAAAACTAAAATTATCACAATTATAATATAATAAATGATAATCATACATTCACAATTGACCCCACATGGCAACAATCCGGCTTATAAGGACAAACGAATTCAACAACAGAATGAGGGATTACAAAATCTTCATTGACGGTCACCAGGTAGGAACTATTGCGAATGGCGAAACCAAAGAATTCCCTGCTTCGGCCGGAAAACATACGGTTATAGCTAAAATTGATTGGTGTAGCAGTCCGCAAATTTCCATTGATTTGCATGAAAATCAAACCAAAAATTTACAAGTAGGTGGATTTGTCAATGGACAATTTTTGATGCCAATGCTATTTGGGATTATACTATTACATTCCGCTTTTTCCATATTTGCTGAATTTGAATATTTCAAATATTTAGTTGTGCCGGTATTTATATTGCTTTTTTACAATATTACATTAGGGCGAAAAGCATATTTAACGATAACTGAAGTAAATGACAGATAAGTTTGCCCGGAGGCCGTCCTCTGGCTGCTGGCGCCGAGGTAGCGGTAAGCGGTACGGCCAGAAACTTCCAGGAATTCGGAAAGAAAGTGCTAGTTTTTGTAGGGTTTGTTCTTGAGTACAGCAATGAGCTGGAGTACCCGCAATAGGCGGTGTTGGTTTACCATGACAAAGGGTTTTTAGTGGAGGGGTAAGTTACAGAAACTGACGGAAACTTTACGGACTATCAAGTCCTAAAACTTGCAGAATGCTGATCCTTAGCATTTTTAGTGCGGCTGGCCGGTTATTTTGTTAAAATTAACCAGGTTAACAATCTTTTACCGGAAATTTTATATTGAGCCTGTAGCGGGTTTTCATGAATGAAAACATCTAAAATTTATGAGTGCAAAAGCGAGCAGATGGAAGCCCATAGCCAGCTCGCGCCTGTACTCAAACTGAATAATTACCCGCCTGAATTTATCCTCCCAGGCGAAGGTTCGTTCACATTTGAATCTTAAGGCATACAGTTCATTGTCAAAAAAACGCTTACGTCCCCGCTTGGTCTTTTTTCGGTTCCGTTGATTCTCTTTGATATTCGGTTTCAGCCCGGCATTCCAAACCGTTTTACGGTTTTTCCGGCTGTCAAAAC
>JBEIGB010000014.1:0-54958 GCA_040382095.1 Lewinellaceae bacterium | reverse complement strand
GCACAAGCCGCCAAATAATGATGTTAAAAACGGCACTCTGAAAATCATTATAGGGCTGTCCCATAAGTCCTTTGGCGGCATTCGCCGCCAAAGAATATTTTTTCTGCCGCCGACTTTGCTCATTTTGCTTCGCAAAATGAATAAAGTCGGCGGCAGAATGGCCTTAAAAGTCAAAAGTCAGTTTTGCGAGCGCGCGGCGGCCGATAATCGGCATATTGGGCAGCGCCCGGTATTGCTGATTCAGCAGGTTCATGCAGGTAAGGTCGAAGGCGATATTCTTGAACTTATAGCCAACCCCTGCATCCACGAGGTTCTTCACATCGGTATCCCCGGTGAATTGACCGTTGTTGGAGAAGAAGGAATCATCGTGTTGGAAGGCAATATTCCCACGCCATCCGCTAACCGGTGCATAGACGGCCCCAAAGCGGTATTTGTTTTGCGGCACACCGAGGGCAAAGATGAGACCGGAGCCTTTTGCTTCGCCGAGTTCCTCTTCGTCGAAGAAGTTGTCGCTCACGCGGGAGTAGTTAAGGAACAGGTTGAAGTCCTGGTTGATTGCATAAGAAAATCCAAGATCGAGGCCCCAGTAGGATGCTTCGCCGAAGGTACGGTAGCCTGCTGCATTGTGTACCATATTGTCCTGAGGTACTCCAGTAGGCTCAACTGCGCCGAAGATGGGAGAGAGCGGGGCGATTTGTGCTGCAAAAGCTGCACCGCCCTGCTGATACGCGCCACCTACCGCCGCGCCGATTTGCTGGGCGGTAGCTGCTGCCACTGCTGCCGGCATCCCGCCAGCGATCAGTGCTGCCTGTAATTGTGCAGTGACGGTGGTCCTTACGGCATTACCGAGGTCAACCGCGATATTCTGATCTGTGAAGCGGATCGTCGGGCTGATCGCGGTGAAGTTGATGAAGCCGGAAGTCTGAATGCTGTACAAATCTGCGGTTACGGCGAGTTTATTGCCGAATACCCCTTTATAGCCGATTTCGAAAGATTTTTCGATACGTACTTCAGGCGGTGTGGTATTGATTGGCGCAAGTGGAAGGCCGGTAAACAGGTTGTATCCAGTGAACTTACCGGTAGTACCGGTCGGTGCATTGGCCGGGTTGGTGAGAATAGACTGTACAATGGGGAAGATATTCGCGGGCAGTGCAGCGCTGAGCGCTGTCAGGATACTGGGCGTAACCGCCCCATACGGGATAGCCAGCGGAAGGCCGGGAGTTCCGTATGGCAAGCTGGGGAACCCAGGTGCAGTCAGGTCAATCAGCGGATTGGCAGGGAACTGATGTGGCTCCTTCAACCCCTTCAACCATACATCGAACAGGCCCGTTACTGGCGTTGCAACAGGGAAGTCAATGTACATTACAAGTGCATCCGGAGGGGCAGCTGCCTGGTTGTAGGATGCGCGGAAAGTATGATTGGGCGACGCCTTATAGACCATAGCGACCCGTGGGGAGATCGCCGATTCATCAATGAAGTTGAAACGGTCGAAGCGGCCGGCCAGGACGAGGTCGAGTTTGTCTGCCAGCTTGAAATTACCCTGAAGATAACCACCGACGATATTGTAGTCATCTTCCGCTTCGAAACGGCCATATACTTTCCCTTCGGAGTCGCTCGTCGCCAGACGGTAATCCAGGCCTGCGGTAAACTTGGAGTCCAGGAATTCTTCAAAGCCAAAGTTGTACTGCAACTGTGCTTCGATCTGATCTCTTTTGAGAAGGGTCCTGTTGCCCGTCTGATAAAGGAAAGTAGGTCTTTCCGGGCTACCGCCGTCGTTGGTATTATAGAAAACCTGTGCGAAAAGCCCTCCGGACTGCACGCGTGCCTGCGCCCAGTAGGCATTGGACTGGGAGAGGCCCTCGCCCTGCGAGTTATAGAAAACGGAGCTGTTGTTATTGACGCCGCCGGCGACAACCACTTTGGTCTTATCGGATGGGCGCATTTCGAGCGTACCGTTGAAGGAGCTGTTCCACCAGAAATCCTGCATCATATTGCCATCGCCGTCGGGATCGAGGTCTGTCCTGGTCAACAATACAGGTGCTTTGGACTGGTCGGCGGCAATTACCCCGGCAGAATTGACGAGTGGGTCTATGATAGAAGTCTTGAACTTGGCGGTTTGACGGACAAAAGCCGCGCCGCTTCCGGTCCCTTCGCTCCCGTCGAGGACGAATTCACCTCCCCTTTTGTAATGGGCATTCACCTTAAAGCCTATCTTTTGGCTTTTCGAGGCGATGGCTACGCGGGCCGAAGCGCCATAAGTCGCCAGTTCGCCACCAATGACTTCTACGGTCGTACCTGGGTAGTCAATCGGGCTTTTAGAAATAAAGTGTACTACACCGGAGGTAACGCCGGGGCCATAGAGCGCGGACCCAGGGCCGCGTACGACCTCGATGCGCTGGAGGTCAATCGAGTTGAGGCCGGATGCATCGGACTGGAAAGTACCGATACCCGGGCCTACGAGGCTGCGGTAGTCGAGGATTGGGAAGACAGCTGTTCCGAAAAGACCTGCCGACCCGCGCATTTCGATATTCATCCTTGCTGCGGACTGCTGCTGGATTTGTACCCCCGGTACGTTGATAAGCTCCCGGATGGGATCTACCGCAGAGGAAGCGGCCTGCATGGTTTTGGCAGAGATCACGGAAACTGATGCAGGGGCTTCCTGAACTTTTTCCGCCCTTCTCGAAGCTGAGATAATGATTTCGCCCAGCGTACTGATATTTTCGCCGAGGGTCACATCCACGGTGGCACGGGCACTGGTGACGTCAATTATCTTGGACTCATAGCCGATAAAACTCACTTCGATCTTAAGCGGGGGCGCAATATTGGTCTCCAGTGTGTACATGCCATCGGCATCTGTGGAGGTACCAATGGTGGTACCCACAACAACGACACTTGCCCCGGGCAAGGGCTCCCCATTTTCATCTTTGACTTTGCCTTTGATTACGGTCTGCGCCGAAGCCGCGAAACAAAGGAACATCGCCAAAAGCAGGGGAATTGTCCTGAGTAGATCTTTCTTCATAATGAAAAAGTTAGGTGTTCAAAAAAGTATTATCATAATTTTGGCAAGATAGCTATATAAAATTTAGCTAAAAACAATTTTTTCAAAATTTTGTCGCGATTTTAGGATCAAAAAGGGAAAAATTTTTAAAAGATGGGTATTTTTCAATGGTCATGTTGTCTAACGGCACATCGGGATGTTGCGTACTTCTTCCCAGAACCGTAGAGGGTCGGGGACTTCGGATTGGAGGCCGCGCAAGCGGAACAGCGCGGCGATGAGCAGCATGAGTGCCGGGGCAAAGCGCCTGAGCCTGCTACGCCGGGCAGGATTAAGGGATTGATCCGCCAGGCCGGTGAAAGCCATAAGGGGAACGGTACCAGGCCCAAACAACCTCATGAAGGCCGCTCCGGAAAGGATATGCCCGCTGGTGACTGCCCCGGCAATGGCCATATAGACGAGCCCACAGGGGATAAGACCATTGAAAATGCCGATCATGCGTACTGCTTTTATACCTTTTCGGCCGATCCATCCGCTCAGTTGCCGCACCCGGTCCCAGGCACCGCGCAGGGTCAGCAGGCCGTTGAGCACACCTCCCCAGGACGGGGCAATCAGCATGATAGAAAAAACCGTCCCCAGGGATTGTGCCCAGTCGGGGAGGGAAGTGTACAAAAGATGGTGAGGATCTACCCAGATGTAGATGAAAATCAGCGCCCAAAAGTCTAATGGGATTTATTTGAATATTTGTACATTATAAGGTATTTTGCAAGATTATTCATTTTAAAAATAAAACCTTGAAAACCAATATTGTGTATTTATTTTTTCTTTTCTCGGCCACCATGGCCTTTGCCCAGGAAGGAAAGCAAAAAATTGTTTTTGATTTTGACGGGGACAAAAAAGCTGATGTTTTTCAGATTAAAGACGGCAAGTTGTCCTACGCGTTGACTTCACAGGGCAATAAAACGATTACCAGTAAGGGGGGAAGCTATGCCGACCAGACCTACCTGGAGCTGAAGGGCAATGTCGTCATTTATCATTGTATCTTCATGCGGGCGTCCAATACCTTTAAATTCCGCTATGACGCCAGGCTTAAAGCGATCCGCCTGATTGGATATGATAATGAACAATTCGGCAATGCCGTTAATGACGGTGCGGGGCTTTCGAGCTACAACCTGCTCACCGGTGACTATAAGGCCCAGTGGAACTACTTCGATCAAAAAAAGGGAGAACTTATCGCTGCCCCACCGGTTTCTAAAAAGTATCCTGCTAAAGTCTATCTGGTTAAAGATTTCGGAGATGAAGTAGTGGACGCACTCTACCAGGTGGATGCCCGGCATACCAAATAGCCCGGGCTGTTAAGCAGGACGTTTGGGGCTGTCCCGAAAGTCCTTTGGCCTCCTTTGGTGGCAGAATACTTTTCGGACAGCCGCATACTGATGAGACAGCCTCCAAAAAAATATTCGGGGTTGTGTAAAAAGCCTCCGGCACGTCCTTTGGCGCCGTAGGCGGCAAAATATTTTTTACACAACCTCAAAACAGGCCATGGGCTTTTCACACCATCCCAATAAAATTTTTTAAAACAACACATTGTCTATAATCAGCGTGGAAAGGGAAATCATACCGATGTACTCCCCCTGCTCCTCTACAGGTGCTACGCGAAGGTTGGCCCGCATCATCAGGCTCGCGACATAGCGGACGTCCATATAGGCAGGTACGCCGATGACGGGTTTGGTCATGATTTCATAGACATTTACTTCTTCTGAACGCATATCGGGGATAATGACCCCACGGATAAGGTCCTTGATGACGACAATACCAAAAGCGTCTTCTGGCCGCCGTTTATTTACGATGAGGGCTTCCACTTTCTCAAGGCGCATCAGTTCGACGGCTTCCCTGGCAGTAGCCATCCCGTCTATGAAAACGATTTTTGGGGACATGACGTCCCGGGCGCTTTGAAATGCTCTCTTCGATGGGTACATAGCATTTTTATTAAATTTATTAAATAAGACGGGCAGATTAAAAATACTGGTCCCGGGCTTGTTCCCGGAATTTTTGCATCTGGCTCTCCAAACCGATAACGTGTTCGATCGGTACGACGAATGCGATTCCGGTACCCGGTTCGTCAAATTTACCCGCCGTATAGATGGCTTCGAGCAACTCGTCCACAATATGTGCCTCGACAAGAAAAACAATGATGTCGGTCTGGTTGACGATGCTGAGGCCAAAAAAAGATTTCGCCTCGTGGATACCAGTCCCCCGCGCAGGGATAATCGTGGCCCCGGTAGCACCGGTTTCTTTAGCCGCATCTACGATGTGATCCGTAATATGGGGTTTGACAAAGGCCATAATGATCTTGAACTTCATGGTGCTTTAGATTTTGATTTGCGGATGCGCCATTGCACAATCTGGGCATAGCCCAATACGGAAATAATGGGGAACAAACAAGCCAGGGCGATGAGCCCGAAACCATCAATTGCCGGATTTCGGCCCGGGATAGAACTGGACAGCCCTAAGCCCAGTGCAGCGACAATCGGCACGGTGACCGTAGAGGTGGTGACTCCCCCGGAATCGTAGGCCAGGGCGATAATTTCCCTGGGCGCAAATAGTGTCTGCAGGATTACTACGCAATACCCGCCAAGGATAAACAGATACAGAGGTACACCGCTGACAATTCGGAAAGTACCAAGGGCCAGGGCAACCGAAACCCCGAGGGCAACCGTGACCCGCAACCCGAGCTGGTCTATCGTCCCGGCAGATACTTCCCTGGCCTTGAAAGCCACCGCGATCAGCGCCGGCTCAGCAATGGCAGCCGAAAATCCCGTCAGCGCTGCAAACAAATATATCCAGTAATATGCGCGCCAATCGTAGTCGGCAAAATGACCTTTGTTCACGAAACCAGGGTCAGCGAGTTGGGCCGCCATAATATCGCCAATAGGAAACAATGCCTTCTCCAGGCCCATCAGAAAAAAAACCAACCCCAGGACGACATATACCATCCCCGCTAAAACACGCCTGAGCTGCGGGATTGGCTGCTTCAGAATTATAAGCTGAAAAAAAACAACCAATACCGTGATGGGCGCCAACCCCAAAAGCGTATTGCCCAATAATTCAATAAAATCCCGGATAAATGCTTGCATGGGATTTATTTTGTCCCGAATACGAAAATGCCAAACCCCATTACAAAGATCATCGGCAACAGGGAAGCAAAGGCAATTAGCCCAAATCCGTCCAATAAGGCACTCCGGCCTTTGATCACATTCGCCAGCCCAACCCCCAAAGCCATTACCAGAGGAACGGTAATGGTAGAAGTAGTCACCGCCCCGGAATCATAGGCCAGCCCGATAATCTCCCTGGGGGCAAAAAGGGTCATTGCCATCACGGCGGCATAGCCACTTATAATGACATACTGGACTGGCCACCCTTTCAGAATACGTATTACGCCGACTACGATCGAGACCCCTACCGACACCGCCACGGTTAACCGTACCCCAAGGGCGTATGCTGCCTTCGCTGCCGGGCTGTTTTCAATCAACTTGCTCTCCGCAAAAGTTTTTGCTGCCTGGTCGGCAATGGCAATCAACGCAGGCTCCGCTACGGTGGTCGAAAAGCCAAGTGCAAATGCAAAAATGACCAGCCAGAATAAACTGCCCCTGCGGGCAAGGGCATACGCCAGGGCTTCCCCAATCGGGAATAACCCCATTTCCAAACCCTCAATAAACAACATCAGCCCTACTACGACCATTAGCGCACCCACCACAACGTCCCCAATTACAGGAAAAGGCTGGCGCAGTACCACGGCCTGGAAAAAAACGACGACTGCAATAATCGGCAGCAGGTTCATCAGCGCATTCCCCAGCTTTTTTGATAATCCTACGCCGCGGCGCCATAAATCCTTCGTCATTTAGCCCTGTTTTCATGTCTGACCAAAATACGGTTTTTTCTCTTTTTGTCAAAACTCTTTTTTACCTTTGCGCACTCAAAAGCGGGGTGTTTTATTTTTTTCGTATTCAGGAAAAAGAAAAACAGCGGACATGAAGAAGATCGAGTTGGAAATTGTGGCGCTTTCCCATAGCGTGGCCCAATCCCATAATTATGCGGTAGTCCTCGGGGAAAAAATGGGCTCCCGTCGTTTGCCGATTGTCATTGGCAGTTTCGAAGCTCAGGCAATTGCAGTGGCCCTGGAACGCATGAGCCCCAACCGCCCCCTTACCCACGACTTATTCAAAAATGCCCTCGACACTTTTCAGATACGCCTCTCAGAAGTTGTGATCAACAACTTGTTAGATGGTATTTTCTACGCCCGGCTGGTGTGTGAAAAAGATGGTGAGATCCTGGAAATTGATTCCCGTACCTCCGATGCACTCGCCCTCGCGGCACGCTTTCGCTGCCCGGTCTATACCTACGATTTTATACTCGATACCGCCGGGATCGTATTCGACGATGCCGCCGGGGAGGCAGGCTCCCAGGAAGAGGGGACGTCGGTTGACGATACGTCCAACCCCCTTGCTGCTTATTCCCTGGAAGCACTGATGCGCATGCTGGACGAAGTGCTGGAAGAGGAAAACTACGAACGCGCAGCACAAATCCGCGATGAGATCGAGCGCCGTAAAAAAGAGGATTGATCAAAACGTGCAATCTGTCACCCTTTTCTTTTGAAGACGGCTCACATCCCACGCAATACGTCGAGGGTATATCCGATCATCGCCCCGTCAATGTCCAGGTGGGTCACAAACCGCACGGTCTGTGGCCCGAAAGGAGAGGCTTTTATGCCCTTTTCCAATAGGCGCGCAAGGAAAGCGGCCGCAGTCCAGGGAGGCTTTACATCAAAGATTACAATATTCGTTTGAACGGGCCTGATATGCCCGACGTAAGGCAGATGCCCGAGCAATTCCCCCAGTATCCGTGCATGCGCATTGTCGTCCCGCAAACGCCCGACATGGTTGTCGAGGGCATAAATGCCAGCAGCCGCGAGATAACCTGCCTGCCGCATTCCCCCACCCATAGCCTTGCGCACCCTCCTGGCCCTGCGGATGAAATCGGTATCCCCGAGCAACAGCGACCCTACAGGCGCGCCCAGCCCTTTAGACAAGCATACGGATATACTGTCGAATTGCGCACCCACGTCCAGGGGATGCTCTCCGGTCTCTACCAGGGCATTGAAAATACGGGCACCGTCGAGGTGTAGCGCAAGTCCTTTTTTCTGACATAATTCGCGGATCGGACGGATTTCTTCCAGGGTGTAGTAGCTTCCGCCACCTTTATTGGCCGTATTCTCCAAAACGACCAGCCTGCTGAGCGGAAGCCAGTCGGCAATTGGTTTTATCGCAGACTCCACCTGTTCCGCTGTCATTTTTCCGTGCGTACCCCGGACGAGGTTCACCCCGATACCCGAGTGAAATGCATATCCGCCGACCTCATATTGAAAAATATGGGAACTTTCCTCGCAGATGACTTCGTCCAGGGGTTGGGTATGTACCTTGAGGGCAATTTGATTGGTCATTGTACCCGAAGGACAAAACAACCCTGCCGCCTTCCCGAATAAAGCCGCCCCTTTTGCCTCCAGGGCGTTGATGCTGGGGTCTTCCCCAAATACGTCGTCGCCCACCTGTGCACTGAACATGGCTTCCAGCATCCCCGGTGTAGGCAGCGTCACAGTATCGCTGATTAGGTTGACTTGCATGGTCATCGTTTTTTGCTTTTCGGAAACATCTGTTTTCTACGCTGCGAAAATAGGTTTTTGGCCTTCGCGTACAAAAAAGCGCGGTGCTTTATTTATGCTTTTCTGCAATGGACGTTAAAAAACAGAGGGTAATTTGGTGGGAATGGTGCTTACACCGGGTGGGATGGGGGGGGCGTTGGGCGCAAATGATACATTCGAAGGATAAAATATCGGCGTTGCGCAAAATATTTTTGGCGAAGTGACCCCTTTGCCCAGCATTGGCGTTATCTTTAAAATATGCTGCAAGATGCTGCCGGACGGATGGGAAAATCCTTTCGGTACGTCGTCGCGTCGTTTTGCAGCAGGTCTTTTATACACCATATTATAGGTATTACAGGTTATGATTTTCAGGCTGCAAATTTGGAAGCGTGCGCTTCAAAAATACTTTCCTTTTTTCCTGAGCGCATTTACAGGTGCCTTGCTGGCTTTATTGATTTATCGTGCCGTTGCCCCTCCCAGGGAGCTGGTTATGCAAAGTATAGGGCCTGCTGGGAATCAAATGCCTGAATGGGACGACCTTCAGTCGGGGACCATCGCTGCCCCGTTGCCGGGGTCAGAAGGGCACTCGGGGTTTGTTGCCGCGGCGAGGCTGGTGACCTCTGCAGTAGTGAATATCAAAACGGTATCGGGCCGGAGCGGGTTTCGCTTTTTCAGAGGGAATGAACAGGGCGCCTCCAGCGGGTCGGGGGTAGTCCTGTCGCAAGATGGATATATTGTCACGAATTACCACGTAATTGAAGGAGCAGGGCAGATTCTGGTCACTTTGAGCGATAAGCGCGAGCTGCAGGCAAAGCTTATCGGTATGGACCCTTCCACCGATTTGGCCCTGCTTCGTGTAGAAGGAGCCAACCTTCACCCGGTCGCGTTCGGCAATTCAGATTCGCTCCAGGTCGGGGAATGGGTAATGGCCGTAGGCAACCCTTTTAACCTGGAATCAACAGTTACGGCAGGTATTGTAAGTGCAAAAGGGAGGAGCATTGATATCCTCGAAGGGATGGACCGTATCGAATCGTTCATCCAGACCGATGCCGCGGTCAATCCGGGCAATAGTGGCGGGGCATTGGTAAATACTAATGGCGAACTGGTCGGGATCAATACGGCGATTATCACCAGGAGCGGCAGATATGAAGGCTATTCTTTTGCTGTTCCTTCCAATCTGGTAAAGAAGGTGATAGACGACCTGCGCGACTTTGGTATCGTACAGCGCGGCCTGCTGGGGGTATTTATAGAAGATCTGAGCACAGTATCGGCACGCCGGCTGGGCCTGAACGCTCCTGAAGGGGTACTGATTACCCGGATCACTCCTGGGAGCGGGGCTGAAGATGCCGGGCTCCGGCCTCGTGACGTCATCCTGCGCATCAACGGGGTTTTGACGCCCTCTGTTCCGCGTATGCAGGAACAAGTCGGCCGTTTTCGACCTGGGAACGTCCTGCAAATCGAATTCTGGCGCGATGGCAAACGCAGGAAGACACGGGTGACTTTGAAGAACAAGAATAATTCTACAGATCTGGTACAGGCCGGCGATGCAGTGCTGCTCGAAAACCTGGGCTTCGAGCTGCGCGACTTGTCCGCACAGGAAATCGGACGCATGGGTATCAATGGGGTGAAAGTGATCAGCGTACGCAAAGGGAGTATTGTGGATGCTACCAATATGCGTCCGGATTTTATTATCACCCGTTTGAACAACCGGAAAGTGGACGCTGTGGCACAGCTGGTTGATCTACTCCGTAGTGCCGGCGGGATGCGTGTGACGATACGGGGGATTTATGAAGGGGACGAAGAACCCTATTACTATGTGTTTGACCTGGAAAAATAGGCAGCACTCAAAGGGTTTTCAGGTATTCGATTACCGCTTTTCGTTCGTCATCGCTGAGCTTGTCCCCAAAATCGTGTCCTGCGTTGGAATAGCCGGGCAGGGTGGTGTTATAAGTCCATTTTCCACCGGGGCCATTGGCCACGCGATAATTCCATCCTACTTTTTTATAATCATAATCTTTGCTGTCGCCGCTCCTGCTCCAATAGCGCGGGCGCCCCTTGCTGTTGAGCAAGTCGTCGAGTGTTGGGACGGCCCCGTTATGGAGGTAAGGTGCAGTTGCCCAGATACCGTCCAGCGGTGGCGCGATATAGCCGGCTTCCGGCTCGAAATGAGAGGCGGGTGATGATTGGGCAAACCAACTTTCGTTGTACCATTTCACGATCGGCGCCTGGACGGCATAGGCGGCGTAGTAGGGATCTGTCTTCACCAGGTCGAGGGCGACGACTTTATTGGGATAAGTTTCTTCCCGGCCATAAGTCCCGTGGCAGGAACTGCAATGTTCCGAAAACAGGCTTTCACCGCGTGCGGCAAGCTGCTGATCAATGGATTGAGGATATTTGGGGGCCTCGAGGCTGCGTAGCCAGGCTACTACGTCGTTGAACTGCGTGACGGCTTTTCGTGCGGCGGCACTATCGGGGATACCGAGCACAGAGGCCTGGAAAAGAAGTTTGGAAAAATCCCCTCTTCCTACTGCGGTGTAATAAAGTGCATTTTTTTTCGCTACGTTCCAAAGTGGGGGTACATCCGTTGCGATGGTATAATCCGGCAGGGGATAAAGCGCTGTTCCGGTAAAGGTGAGGGTTTGAGGATCCCGGTAGGCCGTACAAGCTTCTGCGAGGTGGGCCGCAGGGTTTACTCCAGGCTGATTAGTGACGATGGAAGGGGCCATCCGGGTAAAATAGTATCCGAAATCTTCGTAGGCGGCCCATTCAGGGGAATCTTTTCCATACCTGAGCCGCATCCCCAGACGCAGGCCTTTGCCCAGGGGCTTGAGGTTGCGCCGGAAATCAGAGAAGCTATTGCCCAGCCCAATGACTACTTTTCCGTCAAATGTACTGGCATGGCAGGCAAAGCAATTCCCGTTCGTGACCAGCACCCCGTTCTTTGCAGAAAATGCGGTCAGGTTGAAGGGTAGGGTGGCGTTCGGCCCGGAGCGTTGCAGTACGGCATCCTTTTTTTTGTTGCCAAGCCGTTTTCCCAACACCGCATAAGGGATACCCGAGCCAATATAATCTCCGTAGATCAGATATTCCCATCCTTTTATGGGGTCGCCACCTTCCGACTGAGGGCTTGGCGCGATGGTTTTGGTTTTCCAGGATTGCCCGAAATCGGTACGGGGCAGCTCCAGGTAAGTGTCGCATGTGGTGAAAACTCCGAGTATTGTGACAATAACAAAGTACTTTTTCATCCCTGTGGTTTTTTGGGTACAACCGTATTATGACGTTTACGCAGCACCCGGACCCTGCGCATAAGTCATTGGGTAGCCTGAGTCGCCAAATCACTTATGCGACAGCTACCTTTAAAATTTTGACGATATCTCGTGGGCCTGAGGTTGTGTAAAAGGACATCCCCGGCGGGGTATTACCTGCTTTCGCATAATATAACGGCAACTATTCCAGGTAGTTTAGTAACCTGCACTTTTTATTGACTTGAAAAATGTTTGTGTATCGGGCTTTGAAATCAGGATTTCCCGGATCAGCACATCGTTGTGCAGGTACTTTTCCTTCAAGTAAAAATCGCTTTGGTATTCGAAGGCCGTATCGTGGCTTTGGCTGGCATTCGTACAGGCAAGAAGTTGATAGTGGACGTTGCGCGGATCAAAAACGACAATATGGTGGATATTGGTTTGCTGGTCATATTTGAGGTACAGCAGGATAGGGTAGTCCAGGTATTTTTTCTGTTCGGGCACCATCAGATTAAACTCGAAGAATAAATTTTCGAGGATATTGTAAGGGATACGGTTGCGTTTGAGGTGGGACGAAAGGGAGCGGAGCTTGGAGCGCATGAGGTTGATTGGGATATCCCTGCCGGCGAGCTCTGCTATTGGGAGCCAGGCTTGTTTTTGGAGGTTAAAGTAATCCACCGACCCTATCCGCAGCTTGTAGTCGAACCGTGGGTTTCCCGGTACGACATATCCCGGGTAAAATAAGCTGAACCCGTTTTCGATACCGAATTGTATTTCCATCAGAATCGTGAAAAAACCAAGGCTGTACCGGGCATAATCCGGGTGGTACATACCCAGGATACTGGCAATACTCGTCTTCCCCAGGTCGAAAAAACTCGCCGCGACGAGCCGATCTTCGTCATAGACCACGAATTCCATGGTGTTGAAGATACTGGATCGTTCACCTTCGAGCAGTGATTCCTGCAGGGAACTGGGGAGCGTCTCGGGGAAATGTTGCCGGTAGTGTTCGAAAAGCGCATCTTTTTCAGGTCCGAGCGATGCTTCCCGGAAGGCACAGCGAAAGCGTCCAAGATTCTTTCGGATCAGTTTCTGGTTACTTTTCCCAAAAGAAAAGCCTTCCAGGGGCAAACGTATCCATATTGAGGATAAGAAGCCGTATCCAAAATTGAGAAAATGGGTGGTAAAAATCATTTGCCCCATTCGGTACCAACCGCTCGCCAGGAAATCGTCTAGTTGTTCCGGGGATATATGTTCAGGCTGGAGCTTTGCAGCAAACATCGCCAATGCTTTTTTTCTTTTGTGAAATCTTGGGCATACAACGCAGTCTGGTTGATGTTCCGAAGGGGAAAGATAGCAATTTTATTAATTATCCCCAGGCATGTAAAGGGCCTCCTGCGGCGAAAAAGCGGTCTGCCCGTGCCATGGCGTTGGGGTCCTGGATGAGCTCTGGCGCATGGTGGGGTTTTTTGCGGGCATCAATGACCAGGGGTCCTCGACAGCCCCAGTGCTTGAATTCGGAGAAAGCACCTACGCCGTGCAGATCGTGGGAAGGGTTGGCACGCGTAAAAGCAACCCACAGGAAATTATTGAGGCTGGCGGCAGTGAAGGAGCTGTCATCGCAAAGGACGATGAGGGGTATTTGTTCCAGGTCGAAGCGTTCGAGGTGGGTACAGAGCGATTCGGCCACTGCATAGCCCGTTGTTGTTTCAAATGGCGGGCCGCTGAGGGCAAGGGCCCCGGGCATGATAAATTCAGGGCGGTCAAACCCGGCAGGCAGGGAGAACCCGGCGGGAAGGTCGCCGGAAAGTACCCTGCGGCGAGGGCCTCTGCAGGCAACGACCACTTTTGATCCGGCATTCCAGGCCGTGCCGGAGTAATCCAGGGTGTCAATGGTTGTTTTTGTTTGGAAATGAAGGTCGCGCGTCCAGTCCACCCGTTCGAGGATATGCCGGAAGAATCCGGGGATTTCACGGGTGCTGAGGTGCGGGTCGTCATCGTGGGCGGCAATGAAGAGGAATTTTGCGAGGGAGGTCTGGCCACTGCCCAGGATATGATTGGCCTGGGTAAGGATTTCTTCCGGTTGGGGCGTGCGGAAAGGCATATACCGCTCGCTCCCGATAGCGAGCAGCAATGGATGGACCCCTGCAGCATCCACGGCGTTAATCTCTACGATCCCGGGAAATTCCTGCGGGGTAAGGCGTTCGACGAGTTCGTGGATAAGGTAGCCGAAGCTGGAGTCTTCCTGAGGTGGCCGGCCTACGACGGTGAAATGCCAGATGGCATCTTTTCGGTGATAGACGTTTTCGACTTCCATGACCGGAAAATCATGGGTCAGGCTGTAGTAGCCGAGATGGTCTCCGAATGGCCCTTCGGGCTTTTTTTCCCCTTTTCGGATGATGCCGGTGATGACGAAATCGGCATCTGAGGACAAGACGTGCCCGTTTCGACGCGCGTAGCGGAACCGTCTTCCGCCAAGCATGCCTGCGAAGGTCAGTTCCGAAAGCCCCTCTGGAAGGGGCATGATAGCCGAGAATGCATGGGACGGCGGCCCGCCTATGAAAATGGAGGCACGGAACGGCGCCCCGGAAGCGTTGTAAGCGGTATGGTGGACGCCGATTCCCCGGTGCAACTGGTAGTGCATACCAATCTCCTGGTTGGGCACGTAGGCATTGCCACCAAGTTGTATCCGGTACATACCCAGGTTGGATTTCATGATATTATTTTCACCCGGTGGAAGGGTGAAAACCTGCGGCAGCGTGATGAATGCGCCCCCGTCCATCGGCCACGACCTGATCTGTGGAAGCTGGTCAATGCGCGTGCGCCCGTATTCTACCGGCGCCCTGCCTATTGTCCGCCGGGGTAAGGCCCAGGCGGCAGTGAGCGGTGCCCCGAGGTAACGAAGGGGGTTCCGGAGCAGACTGGTCGGGTCGGCTTTGAGCTCGATAACCTTCCCGATTTTGTGTAAAGTATGCCGGAAGAGAAACTCGGTGCGCTCGATTGTACCATATATATTGGATACAGCAGGAAAAGGGCTGTTTTTAACCTTTTCGAACAATAATGCAGGACCCTGCGCTTCATATACCCGCCGATGGATTTCGGCCATTTCCAGATTGGGATCCACTTCTTCGCGGATGCGCACCAGTTTGCCGTGTTTTTCCAAATCGCGTACTGCTGCGCTCATGCTGGAATAACTCATGTCCCTTTTCGAAATTTAAGATTAATGATGTGAAAACACTGATTGCTAAAGAAAAAGGCTTGCGGGGCCCTTGTCAGAACCCTTTTTCTGCCTCGGTCTTTTTCTCCATAAGCAGCCGGAGGTTTTTTACCGTTTGGGTCGGCCCCTGGTCTATCACCAGGTTGATCAGCCAGGCCGGCAGCTCACCGCCCGGGTCGCTACGCAGGTAATAATTCAACCGTATGGTGTTTTTGTCAATCGGGGTGAATTCCCAGCGGTAGTCCAGCAGGGGGATCCTTACCCGTTCCGGCTTTTCCGGGACCCTGCCCGGGACGCCATTGACCGTAATGAGGACTCTACCGTCGGTGTCATGGATAATCTTGCTCGCCGCCACGAAATCCCTGTCGCTGAGCGGCCAGGGGAAGTCCATCACCGCATAATAGACCGCCTCGGCAGAGGAGGGGCGTGCGATCAACTCGGCAGAAACGCATTTATACACCCATTGCTCATAGCCCTGGACATTGCGCATGATTTCGAGCAGCGTTTTTACCGTCCCGTCCAGCAGGGTGCTGATTTTGATTTCATTTATCGGGGAATTTTCCGCCTTGCGGAAATAAACTTCTACGTCGTCTGCCGTTTTTTTCAGCTTCCAGGAACCAGGTTGGCCGTGAACGGCGCAGGAAACAAAGGCCCACATAAAAAAGACCGCTAAAAAACGCATGATCAGGTTTTCTTATAAAACAACGGTCCCAACGGCAAGGTTCATTTTTTTCGCTATATTCAAACACGCATCAGAACGAGGCAGATTTATCAGGGGATATTGTCCATGAGCCCCAGGGCTTTCCCGAGGACATGGGTTTGTATAAAAAGCCCCTTTTGCCGCCGTGTGCAGCTTACGCTTCCAAACAGCATTTTGAAGAGGCTTTTTACACAACCCCGCTTATGCGGCCCCCGGTTTTACACACCCTAAAAAAGTATGATTTTGCAGCACAAGCCGCCCAAACTGGAGCGCAGCTCTTCAAAACAATTTTTGACGGCTTGTGCTGCAGAGGTCTCAGCCCGCGATGATTCCGTTGCGACGGTTAATGGTTCAGCTACCGTGCATCAATTGTGGTAAGCGGCATTGTGCGCGAGCTCTCCCCCGCAGGTTGAACAAGTCCCTGGGTTGCCTGCACCGCCTGCACATCCTTTTGCGCAGGTGTAGTGCCATACGCCTGCGGCATTTTTAGCAGGTTCCGGCGTTGGTGCTGGTGTAGAAGGCGTTGGAGTCGGAGTGGGGAGGGTCTGCTGTGCAGGCTGGTCGTGAAATGCCTGGTTGTGGACATAAGCCGTCCCGCATACAGGGCAGTTGGCCTGGGCAGCACCCCCGCTGCCTGCGCAGTTATTCGGGCAGATATAGTGGGGCACCCCACCGGAAACGGCTGTAGAAGGCGTCTGGGGCATTGGCGAAGGCATAGCCGAGGGGTCGGCAACGGTATTGCCGACGCCAGCGCCAGGCAGGGAGTTGGCAGCTTCGTCCCGAATGGTACGGTCGCGCTTACAAGATACCACTGCTGTGGCCATTACCAGTAAAGCAAGGAAGAGTGTTTTTTTCATTTTTAGCAGCATTATTTTAGAATCAATATAGCCAAAAGGCCCATTTTCGGAATAAAGTTAACAATCCTTTCCCCGGTTTTCATATTTCGGCCAAAATAATTTAGCTTCGCCGCGGGAAAATTATGCTATGCGTCAGTATCAGGCATTATTACAACATATATTGGATCAGGGCACCCGGAAAAACGACCGCACGGGGACGGGGACGATCAGTGTCTTCGGGTATCAGATGCGCTTTGACCTGGAAGAGGGTTTTCCACTCGTCACGACCAAGAAGCTCCATTTCAAATCTATTCTGCACGAATTGCTTTGGTTTATTTCCGGGGATACGAATATTGCTTACCTCGTGCGCAACGGGGTAAATATCTGGAACGAATGGCCTTTTCAGCACTGGTTGGAATGTAATGCCCTCGCAGGCGCTTGCCCGAAATATGGGGCTGAATGGAAGGCCCGCCTGCAGGAATTTATTGAACGCATCCGTCATGATGATGCTTTTGCAGATGCCTGGGGCAACCTCGGCCCGGTTTATGGCCATCAATGGCGTAATTTCAACGGTGTGGACCAACTGGCCGGGCTGGTCAGCGATATCCGTACCAACCCGGATTCAAGGCGCCTCGTGGTCACAGCCTGGAACCCCGCAGATATTCCTTTAATGGTTAAGGCAGGGCTTCCGCCTTGCCACGCGCTATTCCAGTTTTACGTGGCAGAGGGCAGGCTATCCTGCCAGCTTTACCAACGCTCTGCCGATGTATTCCTCGGTGTTCCATTTAATATTGCGTCTTATGCCCTGCTCACCATGATGATCGCACAGTCCTGTGGGTTGCGGCCAGGGGAATTTGTCCATACGTTTGGCGATGCCCATCTGTATCTCAACCACCTCGACCAGGCCGGGGTACAGCTTGCCAGAACGCCCAGGCCGCTCCCATCCGTAATCCTTGACCCCTCCGTCAATGACCTCTTCGCTTTTACTTTCGATGATATTCATCTGCACGGTTACGACCCCTGGCCACATATCCCGGCACAAGTGTCTGTTTAGAATTTATCTAAATAACCGTTCTTGTTTGATTATTGGGTTAAAAGTTTGAAGGTGGTTTTATATTTGCGCTGACAAAAAAATGACACGGTTACACACGCCTTTTCTGCGTGGGATTAAACAAAACGTTTCATAAAATGAGATACCATTCTCTGAGAAATTTCCTTC
The DNA here is from genome assembly GCA_040382095.1 of Lewinellaceae bacterium. Taxonomy (GTDB): domain Bacteria; phylum Bacteroidota; class Bacteroidia; order Chitinophagales; family Saprospiraceae; genus JADJPL01. The sequence goes on along the minus strand of JBEIGB010000014.1, from coordinate 37,054 downwards.
TTTTTCTGTGCTTTCTGCTCTGGGGTACGCTCCAGCTTCACGCACAGGACGGAGCTGCCGCTCCCGACATTGAGGCGGGCAAGACGTTGTTCAAGAACAATTGCGCTTCCTGCCACAATAAAAACATGAAAGATAAGCTTACAGGCCCTGCCCTGGGCGGCACCCAGGAACGCTGGGCGGCTTACCCCAGGGAAGAGTTGTACTCCTGGATCAGAAACTCCCAGGCCATGATTTCTACGGGCCATCCGCGCGCCGTGGAATTATGGAACCAGTGGAAGCCGACGATCATGACGAATTTTAACCTCAGCGATAAAGAGATCGAAGATGTCCTGGCATACATCCAGTGTACTTACGACGGGAGCTGCGGCCCCGTAGTGGCTGCACCGACCGCTGCCACAGGAGCTGTTGCCGAAAAAAAGGACAATACCCTGCTCTATGGCATCATCGCGCTTGCCCTCGGGCTACTCGCTGTAATCCTGGCACGTATCCTCGCCAACCTGAACTATATGCTCATGGTGAAAGAGGACAGTACTGCCGCGCCACGCCGCAAAACCCTCGTAGAAATCCTGACCAGCAAAGGGGTAGTCGCTTTCGTGATTTTCTCTGTAGTGGTCCTCGGGGGATATACTACGGTGAATAATGCCATCTCTATGGGGCGTCAACAGGATTATGCGCCGGAGCAGCCGATCAAATTCTCCCACGCGACGCACGCAGGCCTTCATAAAATTGATTGCCAATATTGCCACGACAGTGCCCGCCGCTCCAAGCACTCTTCTATCCCCGGTGCAAACACCTGTATGAATTGCCACCGCGCAATTAAGGTGGGTTCTACCTATGGGACCGCTGAACTTACGAAAATCTTCGCATCCATCGGTTATGACCCGAGTACGGATAAATATATCCCTGACTACGAACAACTGAGCGATAAGGAAATCGAACGGATCTATAAAAAATGGATCTCCGATGTCTATATCACCGAGAAGGGTGGTCTCGATAACAGGGGCGAGCAGGAAATCAACCAACAGTGGGAAGGGATCGTGGCCGCACTCACAGATAAGAAAGGCCGGGATGCGAAAATACAGGGCCCAATCGAATGGGTGCGTATCCATAACTTGCCCGACCATGCTTATTTCAACCATGCACAACACGTTGCCGTCGGTAAGGTCGAATGCCAGACCTGCCACGGGCCGGTAGAGGAAATGGAGTTGGTACATCAGTATTCACCACTCTCTATGGGTTGGTGTATCAACTGCCACCGCCAGACCGCGGTCAAGTTCACCGAAAATGAATATTATCAGTCCTACGCGAAGTTCCACAAGGAAATCGCAAACGGAAAACGGGAAAAAGTGACCGTGGAAGAAATCGGTGGCCTCGAATGTCAGAAATGCCATTATTGATGCCCCTGCCGATTAGGTAGCTATTTGCAATCATTCGTCCCTAATGCTGAAATTCTAACCATGAAGGATCAAAATAAACAGTTCTGGACGGGCGTGGAAACGCTTACTAACGACCCCGTCCTCATCGAACTCGCTCAACAGGAATTCTCCGGTAATATCGCCCAAACGCTGAGCCAGGAGCCCGCAATGAACCTGAACGCAAACCGCCGGGATTTCCTGAAATATCTGGGCTTTGGCCTCGGCGCAGCAACCGTAGCCGCAGGCTGCGAAATCCCGGTGCGCAAGGCAATCCCCTATGTGGTCAAACCGGATGAAATCGTGCCCGGCGTTGCAACTTATTATGCCTCGTCTTTCGCACTGGGCGGCGACTATTGCCCGGTACTGGTCAAAACCCGGGAAGGCCGGCCGATCAAAATCGAGGGCAATGCGCTCTCTTCCCTGACTCAAGGGGGCACAAGTGCACGCGCACAGGCTGCCGTGCTTAGCCTATACGATACCAGCCGATTCAACGGTCCCTACCGGGCTGCAGATGGCAAGATTGACCAGCCCAAGCGCAGGGGCGCCAAGGGCCCGGGCTGGGAAGCAATTGACCGGGAAATTATGGCAAAACTCACCCCCGGCAGCCGGGTACGCATCGTGGCGAATACGCTGCTCAGCCCGACCGCGAAAAAGGCAATCGAGGATTTTAAGGCTGCCTTCCCTAATACAGACCTGGTAATGTACGATCCGGTCTCCAGCTCGGCTATCCTCGAAGCAAACGAGCGCTGCTTCGGCGATCCGGTTGTCCCGGCATATTCCTTCGATAAGGCAATGGTGATCGTCAGTTTTGATGCTGACTTCCTCGGCACCTGGATCTCCCCGATAGAATATGCGGCGCAATATGTTAAAAACCGTACGATACAGGATGTCAAAAAGGTGAATATGTCCCACCACGTTCAGGTGGAAAGCCACATGAGCCTTACAGGTTCAAACGCGGACAACCGCATCCTGGTGAAGCCTTCCGAAATGGGCGCGGCAATCGTCGCCCTGTATAACGAACTGGCGGCCAAGACTGGGGCCACTAAGGTTTCAGGCCCCTCCCTGCCAACGGAAAAAGTGGCTAAAATCAAAAAAGTAGCTGCAAAACTGCTCCAGAATTCCGGACAGGCACTGGTCGTCTCTGGTTCCAATAATACCGGCGAACAGGTGCTGGTCAATGCGATCAATGCAATGCTGGACAGCTACGGCAATACGATTGACCTTACCAATGCTTCCCTGCAACGCCAGGGCAGGGATAGCCAGATACAAGCGCTTATCTCCGATATGAAAAAGGGTAATGTAGATGCCCTTTTCGTATGGGATGGCGCTAATCCTTCCTGGGACCTCCCGAATTCAAAGGATTTTAACGAGGGGTTGAAAAAAGTAAAGCTCAAGGTATCGTTTTCAGGGGTGCCAAATGAAACCGCCCTGCACTGCGATTACCTCGCACCTACTCACCACTGGCTGGAAAGCTGGAGCGATGCGGAGCCAAAAAGAGACCACTACAGCCTCATCCAGCCGACTATCGCGCCGTTGTTCGATACCCGCCAGGCAGAAATCTCCCTGCTGACCTGGTCTTCGAGCCCCAGACTGGATAAGGCCTCTGATCAACCGATGTACGCGTATCTTCAGGCCCACTGGCAGGATGTTATCTTCCCGAAGCAATCAAAATTTGCGACTTTTCAGGCTTTCTGGGGTAGCGCATTGCACGATGGGGTAGTGGAGTTCCCTCTTACGCCCAGACCGGCATTCGAATTCGTGGCAGATGTCGCTCAGGCCGCCGCCACGGTGCGCAAGCCATCCAACAGCGAACTGGAAATCAGTTTCTACGAAACGGTCAATATGGGCGCCGGCCAATATGCCAACAACCCCTGGCTGCAGGAAATGCCGGATCCGATCGCCCGTACAGTATGGGGTAATTATCTCGCTATACCGGTAGGCTGGGATGGGGGCAATAAGTTCCAGGCGTTCAAAAACCTGAATGCACGCGAAGCTTATGGCCATGCAGACCTCGTCGAGGTAACGGTCAATGGGGTCAAACAGACCGTCACTGCCGTGCGGCAATTCGGCCAGCCTCAGGGTACTGTCGCCCTTGCATTGGGCTATGGGCGCGAAGTGGCAGGAGTCAGTGGTAAAGCACTGGGCTCCGCGGTAGGCGTAAATGCCTTCCCCTGGTGCTTCATTGACCAGTATGGCAATACGCAATACTACGCAGCAAAATTGGACATCTCCGACCGCGTCGCCGAAGAGGATTGGTTTGCCTGTGTGCAGTACCACCATTCAATGGGGGTGACGGGTACCGACCCCAAAACCGGCGAAACAATCAATGTGGACGAAAAAACGGCGATGACCCTGGGCGCTGGCTATCAGGGGGGTATCGTCAATCGTTCGATTATCTACCAGGGTAAGGCTGCAGAACTACCGGAACTGGTCGGGCACATCAAAGAACGCCGTACCGAGGCCGAGGAGCTGAATTCCAAAACGCTCTATCCTTTCGACGAATATGTAGAGAATGTTTACAGCCAGGGCCATTGGTGGGCAATGCACGTGGACCTCAACGCCTGTATTGGCTGTGGCGCGTGTCAGGTGGCCTGCGTAGCCGAGAATAATGTGCCCGTTGTCGGAAAGCACGAGGTAGCCAGACACCACGAAATGGCCTGGCTGCGTATTGACCGCTACTTCTACGGCGATTACGAGAACCCCAATGTGGTCTATCAGCCGATGATGTGCCAGCATTGCGACAATGCGCCCTGCGAAAACGTGTGTCCGGTGGCCGCAACGCCCCACAGCTCGGAAGGACTTAATCAAATGACCTACAACCGCTGTATCGGTACCCGCTATTGCGCAAACAACTGTCCCTACAAAGTTCGCCGGTTCAACTGGCTCGACTATACCACCGCTGACCTCTTCGCTGTCAATGAAAACGAGGTGAACGGTGAAGACCTCCCATATATGGCCGATAACCTCGTCCGCATGGTCCTTAACCCGGATGTAACGGTGCGCTCCAGGGGGGTCATCGAAAAATGCAGCTTCTGTGTACAACGTATCCAGGAGGGTAAGCTCACCGCACGGCGCGAAGGCCGTAAACTGGTGGAGACCGATGTCAAGACAGCTTGCCAAACGGCATGTCCTACCGGTGCTATCGTTTTCGGCGACCGCAACGATAAATCCAATACCCTGTCCAAGCGGCTGGAAAACCCGCTGAACTATATCGTACTGGAGGAAATTAACGTGCGTTCCTCCGTGAACTATCAGGCAAGAGTAAATAACCGCGACGAGGCCCTCGACGCTTAATTCTGAAAATAACTAGCTTATGAGCGCAGCTGTTTCTGCCATTCGGGAACCCCTCATTACGGGTAACAAAAGCTACCATGAAATTACCGAGGATATCTGCTCGCCCACCGAGCGTACCCCGAGTACCGCATGGGTAGTCGCTTTTATTATTGCCGTCTCCGCATTGGCATTCTACGTCTTCTGTGTGACCTGGACCATCTGGGTGGGCATCGGGTCCTGGAATCTCAACCGCACCATCAACTGGGGCTGGGATATTACCAACTTCGTCTGGTGGGTCGGTATTGGCCATGCTGGTACGCTAATCTCTGCTATCCTCTTGTTGTTCCGCCAGAAATGGCGGACGGGGGTCAACCGCGCAGCGGAAGCTATGACGATTTTTGCGGTGATGTGCGCCGGTCAGTTCCCCCTGATCCACATGGGACGCCTTTGGCTGGCTTTCTTTATCTTTCCTTACCCCAATACCCGCGGGCCACTTTGGGTGAATTTTAACTCTCCGCTGCTCTGGGACGTTTTTGCGATTTCTACTTACTTCACTGTATCGCTCCTGTTCTGGTACACTGGTCTGGTCCCTGACCTGGCGACTGTCCGCGACCGCGCCAAAGGGCTGCGCCGGAAAATGTATGGTTGGGCTTCCTTCGGCTGGACAGGCTCCGCGAAACACTGGCAGCGTTTTGAAAGTCTCTCCCTCGTCCTTGCCGGCCTCGCAACACCGCTCGTACTCTCGGTACATACCATCGTATCCTTCGACTTCGCAACGTCTGTTATTCCCGGCTGGCATACGACAATATTCCCGCCCTACTTCGTTGCAGGAGCGATTTTCTCCGGATTTGCAATGGTGCAGACGCTGATGGTAATCACTCGTAAGGTACTGAAGCTACAGGATTACATCACCCTGGAGCATATTGATAGCATGAATAAGGTGATCCTCGTCACCGGGACGATCGTCGGGGTTGCGTACCTCACAGAATTATTCATCGCCTGGTACTCGGGATATGTTTACGAGCAGTTCGCTTTCTACAACCGCGTAATGGGTCCTTATTTCTGGTCCTATATCGGGATGATGGGCTGTAACGTAATCTCCCCACAGTTGTTCTGGAGCCGTAAACTGCGCAGGAACCTGTTCGTGACTTTCTTTATGTCCATCTTCGTCAATATCGGTATGTGGTTCGAGCGCTTTGTGATCATCGCATCTACGCTTGCCCGCGATTATCTCCCCTCGAGCTGGAGCTATTATTCTGCCTCCTGGGTAGAGGTGGGTCTGTTTATCGGCACCCTGGGGTTATTCTCCACGCTGTACCTGCTCTTTACGCGGCTCGCACCCGTAGTTGCAGTGGCCGAAGTGAAGAGCATTCTGAAAACTTCCGGCGACCAGTATTGTGGTGCCGAGGTAGCCAGGAAGCATGAGTCCGAAGGGGCCCATGCCCATGGCGGGCACTAACCGGGAGCCATGGCCCGGCGACGGTCATGCCCGGATGGTAGCAGAAAATTAAATTATTGCACGTCTTTTTACAGAAAAATCAGACGTGGCTCATATATAATACCGGAATAGAAATTCAGCAGGATGAAAACAGAAAATAGTAAGAAAAAAGTCCTTTACGGTTTGTATGATGATGAGACCGACTTGCTGAAGGCCGTCCACCATGCAAAGCACGAGGAAATGGACATCATGGACGTATATACGCCTTTCCCTGTGCATGGTTTGGACGAGGCGCTGCATCTCAGCGAGAGCCGTCTGCATATCGCGGGGTTCATCTATGGCGCTATCGGCGCATTAACGGGTTTTCTGGCGATGACGTGGATTTTTACCCGCGATTGGCCAATCATTTTTGGCGGAAAGCCTTACTGGTCGGTACCGGCTTTTATACCGATTACCTTCGAATTAACCGTGTTGTTCGCCTCCGTCGGTATGGTCGTGACTTTCTTTACGGTATGTGGGATGGGGCCCGGGGTTTCAAACCCGACCCTGGACGACCGGATCACCGACGACAAATTCTGTATAGCTTTCGATGTTACTAATGTCGAAGCGGATCAGGTAGATCGGTTGAAGGATTTTTTTGCAAAAAGCGGGGCGTCGGAAATTAATTCCAAGTCCCTTTAATTGTCATTGAAAACGATAGCGATGAAACATACCATCAAGCACGTGCTGATCGCCCTGGTCACTGCTGCGGTCATTTACTCCTGCTCCCCTTCCCGGGGCGAGCGCACCGGGCGGGAATATATGCCGGACATGGCGCACTCTATTGCATACGAAGTGCAGTCTTATGCAGGATACCGCTTCAATACCTGGGACAGCGCCTCCACTTTCGTTCGTAAAGATCTTTCCATGCCCCGCCTGCCTGTGGCAGGTACCATCCCACGTGGATATGCAGGGGTATTTTATGCTGGCGAAGAGGGCTACGACGCTACATTGGCGATGCTGCACGGGAAGCATTCCCTCAACGCGGTTTCCGTACCGATGAATGCCCACGTTCCATATTATTATCAGGATACAGAAGAGGAGCGTCTCCGCGCTACCCAGGAAATCCGGAATAACCCTTTCCCGATTACGGCAAAAGGGCTGGCTACCGGCAAAGAACTCTACGATATTAACTGTGCGATTTGCCATGGGGAAAAAGGCGACGGCGCGGGTTATCTGGTGCGCGATCCCGATCCTGCAAAAGGTGATCCCGGCGGCAAGTACCCTGCCGCCCCTGCAAACTTTCTGCTCGATACCTTCCTGATATCCGCTAACGGCCGTTTCTACCATTCGATTATGTATGGGAAAAATGTAATGGGCGGTTATAGCGACAAACTCAATTTCGAGGAACGCTGGCAGGTAATCCATTATATCCGCTCGCTTCAAGCCAGTAGCAAAAGCTTGAAGTACGACGAGACGGCCAATGAACTCAACCCGGAGTTCGGAAAGCCGGGTAAGCCCGTAGCACCTGCTGCACAAGCTGCCGATGCAGCTCCCGCACCAGGTGCCGCCGCACAAAAACGTTGAGTATTCCGGTTGATCCGGTATAAAATTTAAAAAGCGAAAACGAGATGAACGCATTCATATTTCAATCCAGGCAAAAAACCGTCCTCTTCGGATTCATGGCCCTCGGCCTGCTGTGCATGGTCTTGACCTTTATCGGTGACGATGCGCTGCATACGCGCTTTTGGACCAACTACCTGCATAATACCATCTTTTTTACCGGTATAGCTTTTATTTCGTTATTCATCCTTACGGCGTTTACTACTGCCTGGGCAGGCTGGCATGTCGGTATGAAACGGATATGGGAATCGTACAGCCTTTTCCTGATCGTCGGTCTGGTGTTGATGCTCCCGATTATCGCAGGGCTGTGGGGCCACTTCCATCACTTGTACCACTGGGCAGATGAGGGTGAGGTGGCGAAAGATACCGTGCTGAAGGGCAAGGCTTCTTTCCTCAATAAAGGATGGTACACCTTCGGCACCCTCGCGATTATCGGGACCTGGGTATTCTTTGCCATGAAGCTCCGCAGCCTCTCGGTTCAGGAAGACCACACCGGAAAAGGGCTGGGGGATAATTTTTCCCACCATCGTTCAATACGCTTTTGGTCGGCAGTGTTTTTGCCGATCGCAGGTTTCTCCAGCGCTGCGGTGATTTGGCAGTGGCTGATGTCGCTGGATGCACACTGGTACAGTACCCTGTTTGCCTGGTACACGGGCGCGAGTTGGTTCATCTCCGCAATGGCGTTGACAATCCTTACCCTGATCTACCTGAAAAGCCAGGGATATTTCCCGAATATTACCTCCAACCATTTTCACGACCTGGGTAAGTTCCTTTTCGCGATAAGTGTTTTCTGGACCTACCTCTGGTTCTCCCAGTTCATGTTGATCTGGTACGGTAATGTGGGGGAGGAAACAGTATATTTCTTTGAACGCCGGGAAAACTATCCCGTTCTGTTCTATGGCAATTTCGTCCTAAACTTCCTGGTGCCGTTCTTGGTCCTGATGCGCAACGATTCAAAAAGGAAAACCGGTATTGTAGCTACTGCTGCAATCGTGACCTTCTTCGGGCATTGGCTGGATTTCTTTCTGATGATTAAGCCAGGGGCACGGCATACTGCAATGGAGGCGCTCGCCCATAGCCACGGTGCAGAAGGTCATGCGGCAGAAGGAGCCCATCACGCTTTAGGTTTCGCGGCAGGGTTTTCTATTCCCGGTCTGCTGGAGATTGGCACGATGTTGGGTTTCCTCGCACTGTTCCTGTATTTTGTCTTCCTTCAACTCGGAAAGGCAAGTTTAGTGCCTAAAAATGATCCTTATATGGTCGAGAGTGCCCACCATAGCGTCTGGCCTTATGTAGAATGATTCTAAACAAGCAGCAAGGGTGAAACATTGTGCGTCGCCACTGTTATAAACGGTACTTTCGACAATTACAAGGTTCAACAAAAACTGAAAATCAAAATCAAATCGTATGACCGGGCTTCTCGTAATCCTGAGTATTATCCTGATCGCAATTATTGCTGTACAGATTGGCAAGGTCTCCGAGCTTGCGGCCAAAATCCGCGGGGAAGAAGAAATGCAGGATATTGTCAACCGGCGGCAGTCGGTGTATATGGTCCTGTTTATGGTCGTATTCCTCGTGGGGTGTGCGGTATCAGGGGTTTATTACAAGAACTATTACATGGGTTTTGGTCCGTGGCAGCCGGCATCGGCGCACGGTAAGGTGCTGGATGATATGTTCAAGGTCACGCTGTTCCTAACCGGGATTGTATTTGTGATCACGCAGATTCTGCTCTTTTGGTTTGCGTTCAAGTATCGCGCCAGGAAAGGGGCGAAAGCGCTTTTCCTGCCCCATAACGACAAACTTGAGGTTTTCTGGACGATTGTCCCTGCGGTGGTGATGACGTTTCTGGTAGTGGGCGGGCTTGATGCCTGGAACGAGGTAATGGCCGATGTAAAAGACGGCGAGGATTACATGGAGATCGAGGCAACTGGTTTTCAGTTTGGCTGGAATCTCCGTTATCCGGGGCCTGATGGTCAGCTCGGCGCCAAGAATTTCCGTCTGATCAGTGGGTCGAACCCGCTTGGCCAGGATTGGAAGGACGAGAAGAACCTGGATGATTTTCATCCGGGGGAAATTGTATTGCCGAAAGGGAAAAAAGTACGTGTACGAATCACTTCTCAGGATGTGCTACACAACTTCTACCTTCCGCATTTCCGGGTGAAGATGGATGCGGTACCGGGCATGCCGACCTATTTCATTTTTACGCCGACTAAAACGACGACGGAATTCAGGGAGGAGCTACGCAATTATCCGGAGTTCAACGTTCCTGCAGACCCAAAGGATCCTACGAGCAAGATGCTCTGGGAGGTATTTGATTTCGAACTGGCCTGTGCGGAGCTTTGTGGCCGCAGCCACTTCAGCATGCGTCGTTTAGTACGGATCGTCGAACCGGAAGAGTACGATGTATGGGCGGCACAGCAGCCATCCTATTATTTCGGCAACGTACGGGGCAAGGAAGACGACCCCTGGAAGGGCCGTATTTTCGAAGGCGAGCAGCAACCTGCCGACACCACGCAGGCACAACAATAATCCAGACTTTCACAAAATATCCGCTTGACAACTATAAAACTTTAGGCCAATGGCTAATGTAGCGACTCCTCCGAACACTTCGCGCGAAGATCAACTGATCGAACAACTGGGCTTTGACGATCACTTTCACGCGCATCATCATGGGGACAAATATCAGTCCAATTTCATTACCAAATACGTGTTCAGCCAGGATCACAAGATTATCGCCAAGCAATTCCTGATCACTGGGATGTTTTGGGCGCTCATCGGTGCAGCGATGTCCATTGTGTTCCGCCTTCAGCTTGGTTTCCCGGAAGAGAGCCTTACCTGGCTCAAGCCCGTGCTGGGCAAATGGATTGTCGTCAACCCGGAAACGGGGATCGGCTCTTTGTCGCAGGATTTCTATTACGCGCTGGTGACGATGCACGGTACAATCATTGTATTTTTCGTATTGACCGCCGGCCTCAGCGGGACATTCAGTAATTTCCTCATTCCTTTGCAGGTCGGCTCGAGGGATATGGCATCTCCATTGCTGAACATGATGTCTTACTGGTTCTTTTTCCTGGCCAGTGTGGTGATGTTCGCATCCCTGTTCCTAAGCACCGGGCCATTTTCGGGGGGATGGACGGCATATCCACCGCTGAGTGCACTGCCACAAGCTTCCAGTGGCTCGGGGGCGGGTATGACGCTGTGGATCGTCAGCCTGGTACTTTTTGTTGTATCGGTATTGCTGGGCGGGGTGAATTATATCACGACGGTGCTCAACCTGCGTACGAAGGGGATGAATATGTGGCGTATGCCGCTCACCATCTGGGCATTCTTCATTACGGCCATCATCGGTCTGCTGTCATTCCCGGTACTGGCTTCCGCTTTCTTCCTCGTGACTTTTGACCGCAGCCTGGGTACGAGTTTTTTCCTTAGCGAGATTTTCATCGGGGGCAAGGCCCTTGACCATGTCGGTGGCAGCCCTGTCTTATACCAGCATTTATTCTGGTTCCTCGGCCACCCCGAAGTATATATCATTATTCTTCCTGCGATGGGTATTGTATCCGAAGTACTTTCGGTACACTCGCGCAAGCCGGTATTCGGGTATAAGGCCATGGTATATTCGATGCTTGCCATCGCTTTCTTATCCTTCATCGTATGGGCGCACCACATGTTTATGTCGGGCGTAAACCCATTCATTTCGAATTTCTTTGTCATCTTCACATTGATTATCGCCGTACCTTCTGCAGTAAAAGTTTTTAACTGGATCGCGACAGTTTACGGGGGTAATGTGCGTTTTACGGCTGCCAGTTTGTTTGCGATCGGCTTCGTTTCCATGTTTATTTCAGGGGGCCTTACGGGGATATTCCTCGGCAACTCGGCAATTGATATTCAGTTGCACGACACCTATTTCGTTGTGGCACACTTCCACATTGTCATGGGGATTGCGGCATTCTTCGGTATGTTTGCGGGGATATACCATTGGTTTCCGAAGATGTACGGGCGTTTCATGAACGAAACCCTTGGGCGCGTGCATTTCTGGGGCACGATTATCGGGGCATACCTGATATTCTGGCCGATGCACTATACGGGTATGGCAGGGGTACCCCGGCGGTACTACCGTTTTGATACTTTCCAGGCCTTTTCGCATTTCGATGAGCTGAATAAGTTCATTACCATTGCTGCAATCATCACCTTTGCTTTCCAGATTCTTTTTGTAATCAATTTCTTCTACAGTATCTGGAAGGGGAAAAAGGTGACGCAATCCAATCCGTGGGGGGCAAATACGATCGAGTGGACGACTCCGATTAATCCCGGCCACGGAAACTGGCCTGGCAAGATCCCCACTGTGCAGCGCTGGGCATACGATTATGGCAAGGATGGCCGGGAGTATATTCCTCAGATTGAACCACTCGCAAAAGGGGAAACCGACGAGGGCGCTCATTGAGTTGTACGCACACGTCCGGGGGCGGTTGGTATCCCTGTATATTGATGATTAAACAACAACACACACACTGCGCGCAAGCGTGTAAATATGAATAGGAACAAGCGTGAGGCGGTCGAAAAAGTAGTGCTGACCGGTACATCCGTTAAAAGCGGGCTTTTGGACTTCGTCCGGGATTTCAAGATGCTGGTAAAGTTTCGGCTCTCCCTGACGGTGGTGTTTTCCTCTGCTATGGGATTTTTGATTGCAAGCAGCGGCGGGTGGGATTGGTTTTCTTTGTTTATGCTGGTTATTGGCGGTTTTCTGGTTACCGGGGCAGCCAATATCCTAAACCAGGTACTCGAGAAAGATTTTGACCGCCTGATGGAACGCACCGCCCAGCGTCCGCTTGCAGCAGGGCGTATGCGTATTTCAGAGGCTGTACTTCTGGCAGGCATCATGGCACTTTTCGGGGTTACTATGCTTGCGTGGTTCAATCCGTGGACAGCTTTTCTGGGAATGGTTGCCTTGATGATGTACGCCTTTGTGTACACCCCGCTAAAGCGGATTGGGCCGGTAGCTGTTTTTGTGGGCGCTATTCCCGGTGCGTTGCCAACGCTGATTGGGGCTGCGGCAGCAGAAGGGTTCATTTCGTCGCTTGGGGCATCGTTGTTTGCGATACAATTTTTCTGGCAGTTTCCCCACTTCTGGTCAATTGCCTGGCTTGGGCACGATGACTATATCCGTGCGGGATACCGTCTTTTGCCGGATGGTGCCGGAGAACGCGGGAATACGACCGGTCTATACGCTTTTTTATACGCGTTACCTTTGCTTCCCCTTGCGTTGTCCCCTTGGCTCATCGGGGCAACAAGCTGGGTTTCTGCTGCGGTGATCGCAGCACTGAGTGTGGGGTATGCCTGGTTGGGGTGGGGTCTTTACCGCCGCAACGACCGTAAGGCGGCACTACAGCTAATGTTTTATTCATTTATTTATATCCCGGTGGCGCTGATCGCGCTTTATCTGGATAAAATATAGAAAAATGGAAGTGACGGCAGAAAGGTTTTATAGCCGGAGTGGCATTCACCCGAAAAAATTTGCATTGCTTCTCGCTTGTGCGAGTATGGTAATGATGTTTGCGGGTCTTACGAGTGCTTACCTGGTGCGTCAGGCTGCCGGTAATTGGCTGGAGTTTCAGTTGCCGGTCATTTTCGCAGTGAGTACTGGCATTATCCTCATGAGCAGTATTTTTCTGCATACTTCGTACCGGAGTTTCTGTAGCGGCGCCATGAGCCGTTACCGTTGGACGCTCGCTGTTGCTACGCTACTGGGGGTAGTTTTTCTGGTGTTGCAGTACCAGGGCTGGCTGGCACTGGAGCGGATCGGGATAGAACTTTCGACCAACCCTTCCGGCTCTTTTGTCTATGCGATTTCGGGCATACATGCAGCGCACGTACTCGGGGGTATTGCCGCACTGCTGGTTGCCTTGCTGCATGCGTTCAGTTTACCTTATAAGGTCACGGAACAGCGCAAATTGCGTTTCGAACTGACGCTCATTTATTGGCATTTTGTTGATTTACTCTGGGTGTACCTGTTTGTGTTCCTGTTGATGCAACGGTAACTCCCGAAATAGCGTTATTAGCCGAACCGAAAAAATTTATATGCTGATGGCTAACACAGATACTGCTTTGGATCCGCATGTCGAATCACATGCGCACGAACCTGTCGAAGACTGGTCAGGGGGGAAGGAACCTTTCGGGGTGAGTTATGGAAAGCTCATGATGTGGTATTTCCTACTTTCCGACGCGTTCACTTTTGCTGGTTTCTTGATCGCCTACGGTGCCCTGCGCTTTAGCAGCCCGACGTGGCCGGTCCCTGATTTTGTTTTTCAGACAGCCCCTTTCGGAATCCATGGTGCCCCCCTGGTATTCGTAACGATAATGTCTTTCCTTCTGATTATCAGCTCTGTAACGATGGTGCGTGGTGTTCAGGAAGGGCATAGGGAAAATAAGAACGGGGCGCTTTTCTGGGTGTTGATGACGGCTATCGGGGGCTTAGGTTTCCTTGGCTGCCAGGCGTGGGAATGGACAAACCTGATTGCTACGGAGCACATGTCCGTGACCCGGAACCCTTTTGGTACGCATACCGCAGCCGGAGTTTATCTGAATGCAGATGGTAGCGAATCCAAGGAAATATTCAAAAGCGGGGAGAGTTTTCTCATCCACAAGTTTGACCCCTCCCATGCTGCTGAAGACCATTCGGGCGAGGCGCATGCAAACTATGAGCGCGGCGATCATCCAGGGTATATGATGGATGCGCAGGGGTTCATCCACCGCAAGTTCAAAGTTACGGAAGGGCCTCAAGCCGGCCAGGTCAAAATGGAGGAGTTCGGCCCGAAAGCTTTCGGTGCACTGTTCTTTTTCATTACGGGCTTTCACGGATTCCACGTTTTTACCGGGGTTTTGATCCTTCTGATCGTAGCAGTGAATATTGGAAGCGGTCTTTATGTGGAACGGCAGAATGGCTATGAAATGGTAGAGAAAGTGGGCCTTTACTGGCACTTTGTGGACTTGGTATGGGTTTTCGTCTTCCTGGTGTTTTATCTGCTTTAGACCTCATGCCGCGTGTAGCGCTTTGTGATTTTGATTGTGCAGGCCCGGCCTGAAAATACCTTCTGTCCGCTATCTATCGGCGAAGGCAACCGTTGTTAAAAACCATAAAAAGGAATAAAGTCATGTCAGGACATCTTTCTTATGAAGAGAGTAAAAAGCGGGTACTCTACGGCTTGTACCTGCTTGCCATCGTAACGGTAATCGAGGTGTTCATTTCGCTGCTGGCTAAAGGCCATTTAATCGAAGGTCTCGAGGATTTCAAATGGATATTGTACCTCAGCGGCCTGGTCATTGCAGTGTTATCAGCGTATAAAGCGTATTTCATCGTGTATGAATTTATGCACATGCGCTATGAGGTAAAAGGCCTTGCCTTAAGCGTACTCCTGCCGACAATGCTTCTGATATGGGCGCTTGTGGCCTTTTTTCAGGAAGGTGATTCCTGGAAAAACCGTCGTGATTTTGTGAAAAAGAAGAACGAGGCTCCTGCTCAGCAGGGGCCAAAGCAGGAGGGGATGTCTAAAGGTGCTACGGCCACTCTCCCTTATGACCGTCTTTAATCCGGCCCTGCCTGCTACTGCCCCCAAAGCTCATTTTTGGCGGGCGCATTTAAAATAACAAATCGTTCGTGGTTATATGCTGCTGTTGTATGCTGCGAAAGATCCTTTTTTAAGATTGCTGAGGCTTGTATCATCAGTCCTTTGGCGGCTTACGTCGCCAAAGGACGTGCCCGAGGCTTTTCACACAACCCCAGCCTCAAGCAATACAGCATGTCTTTTCACACAACCTCAGCTTTTTCACACAAGCACTGAAAAAGTCATGCGCCCAACCCGGTCGGTAAGGTCGCTGCAATTCCATCTCACCAGGTACGTCTTCCATCCTGTGACAGCTTTATCCCCTGCTTCACAACCTTTCGATTTCATCTTTGTTTAACAACGTGTCGTAGGCATATTCACGTACAACTATTCCATGAAAAGGAAAATCATCAATTATATCGGTCTTTTTCTGCTGCTGGTCGTCCTTCCGGGGATGAGCTGGGTTTATCTGAGCAGTGGCCTTTCCTATCAAAAAGCAAAGCGGGCGGAGCTCAGGCGCTTTGGTGCAGTACCTGCCTTTCCATACGTGCTGATGAACGGCGATACGATCGGCGAGGAGGTACTTGCAGGAAAGCTGCTCCTTGCCTTTGACTTCGATGGTCGGCCGGGTGCCGGCGCAGAAGTTGCTTTCAGGGAGTTGGAAAAAATCCACCGCCAGTTTGACGAGCGTAAGGACGTGATTTTTCTTTTTCTCGCCGGGTCATCCGATTCGGCGTCCCTGGCGGGGTTAATCAAAAAATTCGGACTTGAAGACCCCGGACAGGTGTATGCAGTCGTACGGCCCGGCTCAAAAAACGGGGATTTTGGTATCCGGGCACAGGGTGAGGCCGCAGCTACGGTAGCTGTTGCAGACAGTGCGGGCATCATCCGGCAATATTATGACTTTCGCGATGGTAATCGCGTACGGCGCTCTGTAGAGCATATTGCGATACTCATGCCGTTCCGGGATAGGGATGAGGCGGTGTTGAGGCGGGAGAAAGAAAAATAAGCAAGCAAGCAGATCACCTCATCAGTGATTTAACATATTTCCCTCTTTGATAAACGAAATCAATAATGGCTTCTACATCTGAAAATCTTTTACTGGAAAAGCGTTTAAATATTGCTGCCTGGGTGGTCACCGGTGCGGTCTTGCTACTTGTCGGATTGATGCGACGCGTCAAAATCCCCCTTCCGGAAGGGGTGAACGTGGACTTTCTTCCCCCTTTTCATGCGACGATGAACGCATGCACCGCTATCGTGCTGCTCCTGGCATATTATTTTATCCTCGAGAAGAAGGTAGAGGCACATCGGAAAGCAATCTATGTAGCGGTCGTACTTTCTGTTTTATTTCTGCTCTCTTATGTCGCCTATCATTTCACCACTCCCGAAACAATCTACGGGGATATTGACAAGGATGGCATGCTGAGCGAAGTCGAGCGGTCTGCGGCCGGAACTGGCCGGACGGTTTACCTGGTCGTGCTACTGAGCCATATCGTGCTGGCAGGCTTGTCGCTGCCCTTTATTTTGTTTACGTTTATCCGGGCATACACCAATCAGTTCGATCGCCACCGCAAAATGGCCCGCTGGGTATGGCCGGTATGGCTATATGTGGCAGTCACCGGTCCGATTTGTTACTTTATGCTTTTGCCGTATTATTAAGTACACTAACTTATTGATAAGATGACAACTAAAAAGTTCTTAATCTTCTTTTTTACGCTGTGCTTTTTATTTGTTCTGTCGGATACATCTCTTATCGCACAGTGTCCAATGTGCAAAATCGCTGCAGAAAGCAACCTGAAAAATGGGGGGACCCAGGGAAAAGGACTCAACCTCGGCATTCTGTATATGCTCGCTACCCCGTACCTGCTCATCGGGGGGATTGGCTTGTTCTGGTGGAAAAACAGGAAACGCAGCGCAGCCGCCAGTGGCGTTTCCGCTGATCAGCCCGGATAAGTTGACCGATGTACATTAACAGGAGAAGCTGGAACAGCTCTTTACGGCATAAACCGCCGGGGCTGTTATGCAGATACATTCTCTAATCCTTATCCGTCTGCTTATAGCTCCTGTCGAAATGGGCAAAGGTGGACATAAACAGGCACACCCAACCGCCGATAAGCAAAATGCCACCTAACGGGGTAACCGGACCCAGCCAGCTTAGTTCGGCACCGAAAACCTCATCTATTGCCAGAAAATAAATTGAGCCGGAAAACGCCAGAATACCGGAACTGAATAACCATACGGCGTAGGTCAGCATTTTCTTTCGACCAAAATGAGACAAGACACCCGCACCAAAAATGGCGAGGGTATGGAAGAAATGATATTTGATGCCTGTTTCAAAACTGGAATACGCATCTGTGCCCAAATGTGACTTTAGCAAGTGGGCACCAAATGCACCAAAGGCTACAGCAAGGATTCCAAATATGGCGCTCAGGCGGAGACTGATTTTTCGCATAAAATAGTGTTACTCAGATAGGGGTTCTAAAGGTTTATTCGGGTTGCGCGCGCATATCTTGGAGATCATCGGAAAATATCCCGGAGAAGGTTATTTTCCAGTCAATTACATCAAAAACAACGAATGCGGTAAAAGTAGTATATGAAATTGATATTTTCTCAAAAAATATGTCAAAATATATCATTATTGTTGCGATAGATCATCGTGGTGGGGGAGATTCGCAATTTTTCGTTCATACGATCGCTTAATTTGTGCGACATCATTCCATTGCCCGGGGATAATCCCGCCGGGATTAATCTATTGAAGTGCCCAGTCAACAGGTGTTTTGCCTTGGGCGGCGAGGTAGCTATTTGCCCTGGAAAAATGACGGCATCCAAAGAATGCCCCCTGGGCAAGCGGCGAAGGGTGGGCAGCTTCGAGGACGAGATGTCTGGATCCATCTACCAGTTGGGATTTTTTCCGAGCAAAATTCCCCCAGAGCATAAAAACGAGCCCGGAGCGATGTTCCGACAGCTTTCGGATAACGGCGTCGGTAAACGTTTGCCAGCCAATATGCTGGTGGGAGCCCGCCTTGTTTTTTTCAACCGTGAGCATAGCGTTGAGGAGGAAGACCCCACGGTCGGCCCATGGGGTCAAGTCGCCATGGCCGGGGATGGGGGCATCGAGGTCGCTGTTGAGCTCTTTATAAATATTTTGAAGGGACGGCGGCACCTTTATGCCTTTAGGTACCGAGAAACAAAGCCCCATAGCTTCGCCGGGGTTGTGATAGGGGTCCTGGCCTAAAATGACGACTTTTACCTTTTCGAAAGGCGTATGTTCGAAAGCATTGAAAATCAGGTTTCCCGGTGGGTAAATAGTTTTGCCGTCCGCCTTTTCCTTTTTCAGGAACTCAGCGAGCGACAGGAAATAAGGTTGGTCAAATTCATCCTGCAGCGCGAGTTTCCAGGAGGCTTCCATGCGGACTTCGGCCATATCGTCATTTTTTGGCTACGAGCAGTAATTCCTTTAGCGAATGGATCAGCAACGCGCGTTGAGTCCATAAAAGATCATGGCGGCTTCCTGCTGCCATCTGGATTTTCAGGAATGCCGCATTAATGAGCCGGTGCTTGGCGTACGCTGCATTCTCGGGAAAGATAAGCCGGTCGTTCAGACCGTGCAGGATGATGACGGCACTGGTAATCCGTTTCCATCCGTTGGCCATCTGGCGAAGTTGGGCGGCATGGGAGAGTTTTTCGGCATTAGCCACGCGGAGTGCGCCGGGAATCAGCCAGCGCAGCGCCCAATGGCTGGTAGGATAAGAAATCCAATAGGTAGTCTCTGCCCCGGGCATATTGGAAGAAGACTGCAGGAGGACGCCGTCCACGAGTTCAGGGTAGTCCATGGCAAGGCGTGCGCTCACCGTACCGCCGTAAGAGGAGCCGTGGACGATGATGGTGTGGTGGCCACTGCGTTTCTTCTTCAGCAGGGGGGCGATCAGGGACGCCTGCTTTTTTACGGAAATTTCCGCACGGCCGTAGCCGGAGTAACCATACCCTGGCCGGTCTATCGCAATGAGCTTGGCCCGCCGGAGCAATTGGGTGTCGCGCAGCAGCTCTTCCCAGAACGACGAGGAACTCGGGGCACCATGGACGAACACGATAAGCGGAAGGCTATCGTACCCGATTTCGACATAGCGCATCCGTCGGCCCTCCTCCTCGAAATAATGAACAGAAGCTTCCAAACCAAATGGATTGGTATTGAGGCTGCGGACGAGCTGGCCATCGTCGAGCCGGGTACCGAGGGCATGATAGGCCCAGCCGAGCACACCGAGGACTGCGATCGAGAAGTACGTCCGTTTGAGACGGAATAAACGGAATATCCAGAGTTGGAAGGTGGCTTTTTTCCTTATGTTCATAAGCGCCTGCTGTTTGCGTCGCTAAATCTAACAAATCCTCACGACAATCGTTTAATCCCGTGCGCATTTTTGAGAACACAGGGCCATTGTCCAGGCTGTTATGAACAAAAGCCGAATTTCAGGGCTTACCTGCCATAGTCATCCTGCAGGCGCACGATATCGTCTTCATCGGAGGGTCGGAGCGCGTCGGTATGTTGCCAGATTTCAGCAATAATCCCCCATCCTTCCAATCCAATCAGGCGATGTCGTTCACCTTGTGCAAGGCGTACGATTTGGCCTTCCTCAAAGGTTTGCGGCGTTCCTTCCTGGTCGTCGGGGCTCGTGCTGATGGCAACGGGGCCCTGCAAGACTTTCCATATTTCCGCTCTTCTGAAATGGTATTGCCAGGAGAGGCGCTGCCCGGGAGCTACCAGGAGTATTTTTGGGCTAAGCTTTCTGCCGGTAATGATCTCGGCAGCAGGCACCTCAGAAAAAAAATGCCCGGCAAATAATGCGGCCTGGTCTTCGTCAAAGACGAGGAAACCGCCCCAGGGCCTGGTAGCATCAATGCGCTGGATGCGCAGGCCGAGTTGCTCGGCCATCGTAATGGCTTTGGCGAATTCTGCTGGTTTTGGTCGTTGTTGTTCGGTATCCATTATGGTAAAAATATTTTCAAAGCACTACCCCCTTTAGGCCCCTTGATAAACAACGCCTGTACCTGGGGTTTCAAACACTTCTATCCTGCAGAGTTCCTGGAGCTGGGGTTTGAGCTTATCCCATATCCAGATGGCAATCCATTCTGCTGTCGGATTTTCGAGACCAGGCAGGTCGTTGAGGACGCGATGGTCGAGCTGGTCTTCTATGGTTTTCCATGCTTGTTTGATTTCGGCGAAGTCGCGTACCCAGCCAAGAACGGGGTGGATGGGTCCCTGCAGTGCAATGCGCACGCGGTAGGTATGCCCATGCATACGCGCACATTTGTGGTCGGGTGGCACGTTGGGCAGGAAGTGCGCAGCGTCGAAACTGAAATCTTTAAAAATTTCCATATCAGTTGATTCCTGTTTGGGCACAAAGGTAAGGCGATGGATTAAAATATCCATTTAATTTGGCTGCCAATCTGGGTGCGCCGGTTTCCCTGAAAAGCTTCCAGGCCGGTTCCGATGATGGCGCCATCGTGCCTGAAGGTTTGTGCAAAGCGGAATTCCCAGCTCAAACTGCGAAGGGGGCGGATTCGGATATTGAAGTAAACCCTGCTGCCGTGGCCGAAATAAGCGGGGATGGAGAAGGTGTTCAGCAGGTCGTTTTCATAATGGTAAAATCGGATATCGTAGCCGGGGGTACTAAAGATGGCATAGCGTGCGGTAAACGAGACAGGGGATTGGATAGGCCGGTAGAGGATGTCCTGGAGCAGCATAGCCCCTTGTTGCCTGCGGCCGTCCGGGGACTCGGTGCTGCCCCAGTCTATCCGTGTGCGCAGTTCGATATGCTTTCCGACCGGGTTGCGCAGGTGGAGGCGGCATTGCAGGGTTTTTTCAGGGAGGGGGTGGTTGTAGGCTGCCGTTGAGACCCTTGTATTTTCGTCGGTGATGCGATGGCGGGCTTCGGCATATACCAGGAAGCCTTTGCGTTTTTCAAAACTCAGGCGGATGCGGTATTCCTGGCCACTGCCCGGGCGGTCTGCCGAAAAGCGTAGCCAGGGGTGCTGCCAAAGATCGGCGTAGGCATTGATAGATAGCCCCTGGGCGGGATACAGTGCTATGCCCATATAGATGCCTGACTCGTTGCGTGCCCCACTTCCATCAGCGAAGGGGGCAGCGCCAATGGCCTGATAATTCCGGGGCAGATGGCGAACCAGCAGGGCGATATCTGCAACTTTGTCCGGGCTGAAGCGCAAGCCGTTCACAGTGGCAAGGGCCCCGTTGCTGCTCCGTGCCGTTTCTCCGAAGAAATGGGCTGCCCCTATTGGAAAGGCATATTCGAAACTGAGGTTGAATATCTGTTCACCGCGAAAAAAGAATTGGTTGTACACGCGGTACGGGGGAAAAAAACCGGGCTTGAGCATATTGTACTGGGCGTTGATCCCAAGCTGCAGGCTTTTGTGATGGTACTGCAGCAATAGCCCGGCCACGCCATGACCGAGGCGCCCTTTATCGGCAATCTCTGCAGCAGTGCGGTGAAGCCCGGCATCGGATAGGGAGGAGGTCCAGCGTGTTTCGCCATTGATCTGGGTAGTGCTGCTGTCGTTGTCCGTCAGGCGTCCGTCGCGATTGCGCCACGACAGGAAAGGGGTACAGCTCAAGCGCGCATTAACAGCGAGGGTAGCGGCGACGCCGCGCATAAAGCCGGATTCGCCCGCAGAGGCGTGTGGCCGTAGCGATGGCGCGCCCCTCCTGATCGCAGTGGCAAAAGCACTTTTACCATAACCAAAACCAGGAATGGCAATTAACCCCTGGCCGGCACTGAGCCGGTAATCCCCAATTGCAAGGGCTTTGAGCCAGGCATTATACCGGCTGAGAAACAGGTGGGCGCTGTAAAAACTGGCCCCGGCTTTGCTATACGGCTCACCGCGGTCTTTGTCGCCCACGATTCCCCAGCTAAAGCGGTTGTAGTATGTTTGCCGGTAGCGGAGGAAGAACTGGTTGGGGTCGCCAAGGTAGCCTTTTTCCCCTGCAGCGTATCCTTCCTGAACTTCGAGGAATCGCCCCCAGCGGACCTGGGCCTCGTTGCGGCCGCTGCGCAGCATGTCCCTGAGGCCAACCTGAAAATCATCGAGTGTTCCGCCCGTCCGTATATATGGCAGGATGCGTCGGATACTGCCGGGGTCAAACCCCGGGATGGCCTGTAGCTCATAGGTCGAGATGAGCGCACCAGCCTTGGCACGGTATGCGAGGAAGTTGAGGATTTGAAGCTCGCTGAGCAGGCCGAGCTCCCGCAGTTCGCTCTCTGTCGCCTCATTAAGGTTTAGCGGGATTTCCCGGTACTGCCCCAGGTTTTCAAAAACATCGGAAAAGTCAAAGTCCTCCGGAGATCGCCCGAGTAAGTCTTCTATCTGCTCCTGGTCATGTCCCTGCAACAGGCTGTCGGGCTGGGCGATGAGTACGATGGCAGTGAAAAAAGCACAAACGGTTATGCCGGCCTTTATCACGGGTGGCCTGGTGTTTGGAATAAACATATCCCTGGGGTTTATCGGCCTTATTGCGATTGGGTTGTCGTGGTAAAATGGTCTTTTTTCGGCCGGATAGCAGGCTACATTTCTCAAAAGCGCCTTTTTATGGCTGAAAAACAACTCGTTTCCCACCCCGCTGATCTGTCGCGATAAGACTATCGTTTTTTGTAAAAGCAATGGGTTCTGTAGCTGACAAATTTAGCTGATCAATCGCTTCAGCGGGAACCTTACCTGCCCTGACATTTCAAAAACAGTGCAATTATAATTCGGCATCTGCTTCGATCTCGACCAGATAGCCACTACCGACGAGTTTTGCCTCTACCAGCGTATTGGCAGGCTGTATATGGCGGAAGCGATAACCGTGCGCCCGGGCGATGGGCTCCCAATCGGCGATATGATTGACAAAGACCCTTGTGCGGACGACATTTTCCAGCGAGGCACCGAGGGAAATCAGCGCGGCTTCGATCTTGTCTATCACGAAATGTGCTTGTGCAGCCGGGTCGGTTCCGCCGATGAGCGTATCGCCGTGGGTGGCCGTTGTCCCGGATACCGAGATCCTGTTGCCTTTTCGCACCGCCCTGCAATAGCCGGCCATACCTTCCCATGGGGTTCCGCTGAACACTTTGAGGCTACCACCAGGTCCTTCAACTGTAGCATAGGGTGCGGGGATTTGATCGAGATGGTGGCTGAGGTCACCGGATGCGGTCAGGAAGGGCGGTTTCCGGTATTCGTCGCCACAGTCGCCCGGAATAGGGGCAAGGTTGGCCTGTGCCGCCCGGATAGCGGCTTTGTCAGCCTCATCCAGGCTAAAGGAAAACACCCTGGCCGTATCTTCGATATGTGCGCTTTGCCCCAGTCGTGCCCCGATAATGACACCGGCCACATAGGGCTGTTCCAGCAGGTAACGGGTGGCAATATTGGCGACCGGGACCCCGTGTCGTTGTGCCACTTGCTGAAGGGTCAGCAGGAGTTGCTGGAATACCGCCCATCCACCGGCTGTATCAATGAAGCGTTTATATTTCATTTGTGACCAGGTGGCGCCTGCTGTGAGGGAAGGCTCGGGTCGTCCGACCCAGGCATCGGATAAAAAGCCACCGGCGAGGGCTCCAAAGGTCAGTAACCTGACCCCGTATTGCTGGCAAACCTCTGCCATTTCCCCGGAGGCCCTTTGGTCAATGAGCGAATGGCAGACCTGGTTGGACACAATGGGGATACCTGTTGCACAGACTATGCGCAGATGCGCTGCATCGAAGTTGGTGAGGCCGAGATGCAGGATCAGGCCTTCCTGCTGCAGCTCTGCCAGCCAGGATAGCTGGTCTAACCACGTCGGGTCGGGATAGTGCCAGGCATGTAACTGCAACAGATCGAGCTGCCCGGCCTGCATGCGGTCCAGCGCACGGTAAACAGCGGTACGGGTAGCTGTTTTATCCAGCTTCCCCGGAGGAGGAACCCATTTGGTGAGGAGCTGTGCCCGTGCCCCGGATGGGTGCGTGTTTCTGAATCTACCCGCAATGATTTCCGCAGATCCGTAATGGTCTGCCATGTCAAAAGTTGTCAGTCCCGCTTCAACATAAGGGGCCATGGCAGCGGCAGTAGCGTCGGGATCCAGGGGATTTCCCGTTTTTTCCATATCTGCAATCTGCCAAAGACCAGTGAGGATACGTGAAATACTGAATCCCGGTGCCAGCTCGGTGTATTGTACAGCGCTATTTTCCATAAGTTTTGTTGGTATAAAAAATTGCGGATGCAAGTGCCATGACGATCAACCAAACAGGCGTGGAATGAAAATACCAAGCCCTGACATTGCTGCCGAGGTCTTTCCAGGTGTGGATACCGAGAAAAAATACCAGTACAATGACGCCTGCCCAGCCGAGTATATGCCTCGGCTTTCGGTTTTTCAGAAAAAGGATCTGTTGTGAAATTTCGGGATTGACACGGTCAATGGTCAGCAATGTTGTACACATCAACAGGAAATTGACCATCATGGAGGTCACCATAATATCTATACCCAGGAAAAAGTCGCCTGCAAAATGGCTGCCCAGGATACCGATACTTGCCATGGCCCCGCTCAGCACAACCGCCAGGTGCGGGGTATGGAAACGGGGGTGAATCCGGGCAAGCGCACGGGGAAATATTCCATCTTCGGCCCAGGCAAAGACCAGACGGGATACCGACAGCAGCATTGCGGGCAAGTCGTTCACCAGTGCGATCGCAGCCCCCGCGACAATCGCAACGGTCCAGCCCGGCGATAGTAAATATCCGAGCAGCCCAGGCGCTGAAATATCTTTTTTTTGGGCCTCCTGTGCGACAAACGACCAGGGCACGGCATGGTACACCGCACTGGTGAATAACATATAGTATCCCCCTACAATCAAAATCGTCAGCCCAATGGCCAGGGGGATTTTGCGGGTGGGGTCTTTTGCCTCACCTCCCGCCTGTGCGATACTGTCAAAGCCGATGAAACTGGCAAACAGCAAAGCGCCGGCAGACAGGAAAGTGGGCAGGGAAAATGGAGGGGGCGAAAGTACCTGCAGCGGGACTTTACTTTTTTCCTGTACGGCATGTGCAAAATCCGCCTGGTCGAAATAAAAGCCCGAGAAAATGACGATACCGCCCATCAGGAACATCAGAACCATAAGGGGAAGGATGGTCTTCTCATACCACTGTGCGCCCCGGATGTTTACATATACGAAAAACCACACCAGCGATAAGGCAATACTTACCCTGATAATACCCTTGTCCAGCACGCCGGCAAGTGCCGTCCAATCCAGGGCTAAGGCAATATCCCGGAAAAATGGGACCGTAATATAAGCCACTACGCCAATTACGATGGATAAACCAAACCACTGGGAGAAACTTGCCACGAACCCCAGGTAAGGGCTCAGGCCCCTGCTGGCATAAATATAACTTCCCCCGGCGCGCGGCATGGCCGTGGCCAGCACGCTGTAAGCGAGTGCGGCGAGCAAGGCAGGGAGGGCTGCGAAAAGGAATGCCGGCAGTACGTAGGGCCCTATGCCAGGTACGTTGCGCTGGATCATAAAGGGCATTACGTTGATCGAAGCCCCCAGCATGGAACACGCGCCAGTCGCGACCAGCCCCGCAATTCCTAGTTGCCTGCGCAAAGTCGGATTCTCCATTACTTCTGTTTTTAGCGCTGTAAAATCTATATTTTTTCGGGCATAGCAAAATATAATCTCCTGGCCGCCCTGTCCCTGCCCGATCATACTAGTTTAAGGCAGGTGTTATGCTATCCTGACCAGAACATTTTTTTAAAAATAAAAATTTGTAAACCAATTACTTGTATCTATGTTAGGACTTTTGGACATCACGTCCGGCGCAAAAAGTCTTTTGGTCTGCGCAAAGGTTAAACCCTAATTTTACCGCGTGTTTGTCTTTCTGTCGTAGTAATTGCATTAAAGCTCACCGAAGTATGCCCCAAAAGAACTCTAGTTCCGGCACAGTTTTTGGTCGGATACGGTCTGCCCTTCCAAGGGCAGACTCTTAGAGTTCCACCGGAAAATACCTAACTTCCCGGTGAGCTTCATCGCACAGCCGGCGACTACGGCAGGCCGGCAGCTTAATATTGTTTTTCAAAAATAAGATCCATTTTTTCAAACCACAAAAGGAACTAGAGCTATGAGTAATTCCAGATTCAGTGCATTGGAGACGGTCGTCAACAGATCCAACTACGACCTCGAGTTCGTGGATACGCCGGGGGAAAAAATCTCTTCTTTCTTCGGATGTAACGTGTTTAATGAACAGGCGATGGAAGACTACCTTTCCAAAGATGCCTATAAGTCATTGAAAAAAGCCATTCACTCGGGCAACAAACTCAACCGCGACCAGGCAGACATCGTGGCGGCCGCAATGAAGAAGTGGGCTATGGACATGGGCGCTACCCATTACACCCACTGGTTTCAGCCACTGACAGGCCGTACTGCGGAAAAGCACGATTCTTTCTTCGTCCTGAAACCCGACGGTGAGGTATTGGAGGAATTCACCGGCGATGCCCTCGTACAGCAGGAACCCGACGGCTCCAGCTTTCCAGGGGGTGGGCTGCGCTCTACTTTTGAAGCCCGCGGTTATACGGCGTGGGACCCCTCCTCCCCGGCTTTTATCCTCGAAATCGGAGAAGGGAAGACGCTCTGTATCCCTACCATTTTTGTCACCTATAGCGGGGATTCGCTCGATTACAAACTTCCTCTGCTGAAGTCGCAGTCCTATCTCGAGCGCGCTGCCGTTCCGGTTTGTCAGTTGTTCGATCCGGAAGTGACGAAAGTACATGCTACCCTGGGCTGGGAACAAGAGTATTTTCTGGTGGATGAAGCCCTCTACACTGCACGTCCTGACCTTTTGCTGACTGGGAGGACGCTCGTGGGCAAACATTCGCCCAAAGGCCAGCAATTGGAGGACCATTACTTCGGCTCTATCCCCGAGCGGGTTTTTGCCTATATGCGCGATCTGGAAACCGAAGCGCACAAATTGGGTATCCCGGTGCGCACACGCCATAATGAGGTTGGCCCCGGGCAATATGAGCTGGCCCCGATGTTCGAAGAGGTCAACGTTGCCGTGGACCACAACCAGTTGCTCATGGACGTAATGGACCGTGTCGCACGCCGCCACCGCCTGCGGGTACTCCTTCATGAAAAGCCCTTCGCGGGCGTAAACGGCTCGGGTAAGCACAACAACTGGTCTATGGCCACCAATACCGGGAAAAACCTGCTCAGCCCAGGTAAAAATCCGGGTAAAAACCTTCAATTCCTCACATTCTTCGTTTGTACAATCCAGGCAGTGAACCGCTACGCCGATATCCTGCGTGCAAGTGTAGCCTCCGCATCCAACGACCACCGTCTCGGGGCCAATGAAGCACCGCCCGCGATTATCTCGGTTTTCCTCGGAGATTCTATGAACCGCCTGCTCAATAATATCGAAGCGGGTATCCATGCGGATGAAGGCGGGGTGAAAGAACTGCTCGATCTCCTGAGTAAAATTCCCGACCTGGAGCGCGATAATACCGACCGCAACCGTACCTCCCCATTTGCATTCACCGGCAATAAGTTCGAAATCCGGATGGTCGGTTCTTCCATGAACTGTGCCGCCCCGATGACGGTCATGAATACCATCATGGGAAGGCAGCTTATGGACTTTAAAGCCGAAGTAGATCGTTTGATGCAGGCAGGACAGGATCGCGATACCGCTGTACTTACGGTGATCAAAACGTATATTGCCGAGTCCAGAAAAGTGCGTTTCGAAGGGGACAACTACAGCGATGAATGGAAAGAAGAGGCAAAGTCAAGGGGCCTCAGCAACACGCCCAATACGCCGGACGCACTGAAGGCATACCTTACCGATGCCGCACAGGAGCTCTTCATAGCCGCCGGCGTGTTTACCGGGCGCGAGCTGCACGCGCATTATGATGTTATGTACCATAATTACGTCCTTAAGCTCCAGATCGAGTCGCGTACCTTAGGGGAAATGGTCATTAATCATATCCTTCCCGTTGCAATTGGTTATCAGACGCAGATCGCTGATAATATCCTGAGCTTGCGCGAGTTGGGCTTGCCGGAGGATACGTATCGCGCACAAATGGACCTGCTGGTACGCATATCCGAGTGTATCAACCAGATCAAAGACGGCGTTGAGGCAATGACCAATGCCCGGAAGGCGGCGAACGACCTGGAGCATGCAGATGAAAAAGCCCATGCGTATTGTGCCGAGGTCAAACCACAGATGGAGCATGTCCGCGTTTATACCGACCGCCTGGAATATCTGGTGGACGATCAGGTATGGCCTATGCCGAAATACCGCGAGTTGATGTTCGTGCGCTAAGGGTAGCGCGCTCTTTAATAACATATTTCATCGCAATAGGCATCAAAGGACTTTTGAGACGGTCTCATCTCAAAAGTCCTTTTTTTTGCTTATTGGCTAAAGTTGCGGATAGCATATTATATATCTGCTTTCAATTAGTTTTATATTTACAATGGGAATGGTTTTTTGGCAGATAAAAGTCATTTGCGTGAATACCTTTTCCAGAATCTGGGCAAAACCTGAAAGCCATCCCAACGCGAATTATGTTTCATTTACAATATGCTTTATTTTCCGGTCTGTTGTTCTTTCTTGGTTTTTCGCTGATTATCAGGGATGTGCCCAGGGCTTTTAAATTCCTTGGGGCCAATTTCGTTTTCACTGCTTATGTGCTATTCACGACCTATCTGATTTACAGTGGCCTGATGGCGAAGTTTCCCTACTTTTTCAAAACAGGCTCCCCGCTGATGTACCTTATCGGGCCTGCCTACTACTTCTTTATACTGTATATTTCCCAGCGGGGATTTAAAATCAGATGGATCCACCTACTGCACCTGCTGCCGTTTATACTGCACCTGATGGAGCTGGCCCCGTTTTTTATTTTGTCCTCCAGCGAAAAAGCGGCTGTTTTCCTTGCGTATCGGAACGCTGAACTGTTGAATTATAGTTGGGGCATGATTCCGTATCGTTTTCATTCGGTCATTAAGGCAGGGTTGGTTTTTACTTATGCTTTTGCTGGATTTATCAGAATTCGGACACTATTTGCCGGGGATATGCAAGCAGTCTCTTCACCAAAGCGAATCGTGCTATTGTTTTTGATGCTGGACGTCTCGCTTAAGGTGCTGACGTTTGGGGTTATTTTTCTTTCCTACCTTTTCGTAAAGCTGTTTCCCGAAAACTTCTACTACGTAGGGGATGTACTGTTTTTTGTGGATGCTGTCGTTTGTGCTTTCTTTCTGTTGCTCTATCCCGATATCCCTGAAAAATCCCTGCTGATCCCTGGGAATGGGGACGATGTAAAGCAAGAATCTAATGAGACGGCGCAGGAGGTAGATAATACTCAGTCGTATGTGCAGGAACAGGAAAAAGAATCACTGGAATTTAAGGAAGGGATAAATCGGGTTTTTGAAGACTATTTCTCCGATGCCGGGCTAAATAACTCAATGATCGCCAAGCTGATGTATATGAGCGAGCGGCAATTATACCGAAAGGCACAACGACTGACGGGGCATTCGCCTTCGGAGCTTCTGTTGTATTTTCGTATTGAAAAAGCGGCGGTATTTATTAAAAGTGATCCCGAGCGCTCTATCGGCGATATTTCAAAGGCCATCGGATTCAAGAGCCCTAGCTATTTCACCCAGTGCTTCCAGCGTTTTTTCGGGTTAAAGCCTAGCGAGTTCCAGAAATCCTGTAAATCAGAAGGCCCCGCCGCTAAGAATAAATAGTCCTGTTCAGACCTAACGACCACTCTGTTCAGAGGCAAATACCTCTGCAGCCCGATTTTGAAGTGCCTGTATTCTGAGTACAGGCCCAACGCAATTTTAATGTTACCCCTCCAACAATACAAATACAGCAGATGTATCGTCAACGATACTGGCCTTCCCAGCGATACGACCTCTAAAACAGGGAATCGTATCCCTCCCTATGCTTCAAAACGTGCCGGAATAAATACAACACGTCGAGGTAGCCAGGCTAGATGCCCGGGCAGAGTGAAATGCCAACGGAGTAACGATTATATATCCGTTGGGGTCCCCTCGGGGCCTCCTGGCCTTCCGTTCTGCTGACCTCGGGCTGCCGGGATTGGGTAAATATTCTCGTCGCGCTCCGGGTATAGCGCTTTACTTTGAAGCGGCTGCCTCAAAGGTCTTTTTTCAGGGGGAAGCACCTAACGAGATTTGAGGTACGGTTCCCGGTTATTAGTCCTTTTGGGAATAGTTTTTTTGGTACGACTACACCATATTTCTAAAAAAGACATTCTTCGAATGTGAAAAATAGTAATATCCGGCCAAACTAATCGCTATAATCTGCCAATTTATCTATCGGTCATTGAGAAATTCATGCTGGGCATAGTTTTGCGCCAATCAGTTAGTTTTCTAAACCCTTAGCTAGGAATAGTTGACAACAAGAAAAATATATGCCATTACGAATAATTGACAATAAGAGGGCATGTACCAAAAAAAAAATGTCATAATTCCGGGAGTCCGTGATTCCTCCTGGAAGCTCTGGTGTTGATTTATGATTATTTGACGACCTAATGAAATCCTTAATGAAGTATTATGATTCTCGTCCAGTACCTCGGGGCACGGGAAGTTCTGTGTTTGCAGGCGATACCACGGGCGGTATTGTTGGAAAGCAAGTTGGCCGGCGACCTGGCAGATTCTTGTTTTTAGCTTCTCCAAGGCAAGTAGCGCAATATTTTTTGGGTAAGGTATCCAGTGGCCAGTCATGGAAGAATGAACAGCAGCCAGATGGCAGTTCGTTTCCTTTCCCGGGGGGAGCACAAATGTTTATTCGGATCTTGCGAAACATCCTCAAAAGAGGAAAAGCACCTATCACTTTTCTGTACAAGCCCTTCTGGCCGTATTGTGTGTTTTTTTCCTTCTGCCCACAGAATCAGCGGCCCAAAGTATCAGCGGCACGGTTTTCAGGGACTTCAATGCAGATGGTGTCAGACAAGGGAGCAACCCGCTCACGGATACCTATTACGAACCCGGGGTTGCCGGGGTAACCGTCCGGGCATACGATTCGAATGATCCGATCGGTACGCCTTCGGGGACTGCGACATCAAGTGCCACTGGTAGCTTTACCATCAGTGGCTTGACAAACGGTACTGTTTACCGCGTGGAGTTTGTGAATTTACCCGCCGGCTTACAACCCGGGGCTGCAGGGGGTACGACCGTTCAGTTCGCAGTTGCGGCGACCTCCCCGGCGCCATTGACTGTAGGGCTTAACTCAGCCGGAGATTATTGCAGTACCAACCCGGATTTGTTTACAAGTTGTTATGTGTCGGGGGATCCGTTGGCCTCCGGAAATAATTCCTCGGGGGATGCAGCACTTGTCCGCTTTCCCTATAATGCTTTAGGTGCTTATGGCAGCGGTGGAACGGTCCCTACGGTTATTGCTACGGCAGGACAGATAGGCTCGACCTGGGGGATGGCCTATATGCGCGACAAGGGTGTCTTGCTGGCCGCTGCCGTGGTTAAGCGGCATACAGGACTTGGTCCAGGGGAGACCGGTGGAGGGATTTATGCGATCAATGGCGCAGGCACAGTTTTCAAATGGGTGGATTTGGTGAGCGACCATTCCATCAGTGTGGGTGCGGTACAGTCAAATTCCACGAGGGGGCTCCCTGCCGATAAAACGTTAAACTCTTATGATCTCTGGGCCTTCCAGAATGCAGGGAAGGTAGGTTTAGGGGATATGGATATTTCTGATGACCTGCAGACGGTATATGTGGTCAATTTATTCGACCGGAAAATATACGCCATCCCTGTACAATCAGATGGTACTGCGGGCACGCCGGTTGCCCTTCCTGCATTTCCGGATCCAGGCTGCCCGAACGGGGTGGCACGCCCCTGGGCTTTGAAATACAAAGACGGGGAGCTTTACGTAGGCGTAATCTGTACCGGCGAAAACATCGGTGGAACGGATGCCGATCTCAGGCTTTATATCTATAAATATAATATTGGCTCTGGTAGCTGGAATAGTACCCCCGTTTTCGCTATCTCAGATATGAGCTGGGAAAAAGGGCTTCCAATTGCTTATGCGATCGGCCCCCGCTACTGGCATCGCTGGACGGATGATTACTCAGATTATACGGACAAAGGAGAATACTCCGTACACGAACAACCCATACTATCCGATCTCGAATTTGACCGCGAGGGGTCTCTGCACCTCATAATTGCCGACCGAAATGGTTTCCAGACCGGCCATAAGAATGAGAAGCCGCTTATTCCCAGAGTTACCAGCTCCAACACGGTTTGTGTAGTAGGTGGTGAAATCCTCAGAACCTGGTATAATCCCACGACAAGTACTTATGAATTGGAGAGCGCAGGAGTAGCAGGCCCCTACACCAGCTCCGGACCAGGTACAACAAACGATGGCCCCGGCGAGATAACGGCGCGTCAGGGCCCGGGAGGCGGAGAGTTCTACTGGGGCGATTACAATGAAAACGTTACACACTCTGAAACCTCCATGGGCAGTACGTTCCACTGTAGTGGTTCGAATATTATCGTATCTACCAACATTGATCCCATACAACAGGAGGTAAATGCGGGTGGCTTACTCCGCTTCAATATTTTATATGGGTCTGCTTCGACGCCTTATCAACTGTACCAGGATGGTGCTGATAATGCTTCTTCTTTCGGTAAAGGCATCGGACTGGGAGATATAGATGGATTCTCTGATCCTGCTCCGGTCGAAATCGGCAACCTCGTCTGGGAGGATACCGATGGCGACGGTATCCAGGATCCGGACGAGGACGGTATTGCCAATGTTACCCTCGAGCTTTGGACAGATACCAATAACGATGGGACCGCAGATACCAAAGTCGCAGAAACCCAGACGGATGCAAATGGCAGGTATTTGTTCAGCAAGGCGGGAACCAATAACTATGGCAAAACGGAAAACTGGACCTATTTTGCCGATAACGACCGCGTAGAATTTTCCAGGGCGTACCAGGTCCGCATCCCTTCGTCGCAGTCCGCACTCTCGGACAGATTGCTTTCTATAGCCAACTCGGCTGGCTCTGGAGGCCATACGGACAACAATCGTTTCACCGATATCCGGGACTCGGATGGGACTACTTCCGGCTCAAATGTGGTGATCGCCTTTACGACCAGTTTTTCCGGCGAGAATAACCACGCCCTGGATGTTGGATTTAGTGAGCTATTCCTTAGGGATTATGGCGATTTGCCCACGGGCTATCCGG
This sequence comes from Lewinellaceae bacterium, assembly GCA_040382095.1. GTDB lineage: Bacteria > Bacteroidota > Bacteroidia > Chitinophagales > Saprospiraceae > JADJPL01. Next base: position 3,502 of record JBEIGB010000014.1, on the reverse strand, counting down.
TAACTTCGGCCGATAACGGTGCGTCCCATCTTGTGCTGACGACACCCGCCGTATATCTGGGTACTTCCGTAGATTCGGAGACGGACGGCCAGCACGATAGCGATGCAGGCGAAGTGAACGGCGGTGATGATGGCACAGGAACCCCGGACGATGAAAATGGGGTCACAGAACCTTCGATGATTATTGCCGGTCGGACAGCGGTATTTAAAGTGGATGTAGTGACAAACGCAACGGCGTATTTATATGGGTTCATAGACTGGAATAACGATAAAGATTTTGCCGATGCAGGTGAGGTGGCGAACGCAACGGTTACCACGAGCGGTCAGGCGATGCTGATGTTTACCGTACCGGCAGATGCAGCAATCGGGCAGGATATTGGCGCACGCTTCCGTATCGGTACGGTACAGGACTCAGTGGACCAGGCGACGGGCTTTTCTATGGATGGTGAGGTGGAAGACTACCTGGTGCAGGTCAAAGGAGTGGATTATGGCGACCTGCCTACGGGCTATCCGGTTACTCTGGCGCAGAATGGTGCTGCCCATAGTGTTCCGACGATGCCGGCAGTTTATTTGGGTACGGGGGTAGATGCGGAAACAGACGGCCAGCCCGACAGCGATGCCGGCGAAGTGAACGGTGGTGACGACGGCACAGGAACCCCGGACGATGAAAATGGCGTCACAGAACCTTCGATGATTATTGCCGGTCAGCCTGCAGTATTTAAGGTGGATGTGGTGACAAACGCGACGGCGTATTTATATGGGTTCATAGATTGGAACAACGATAAGGACTTTTCAGATGCGGGTGAGTTGGCGAACGCAACAGTTACCACAAGTGGTCAGGCGATGCTGACGTTTAACGTTCCGGGAGGCGCAGCCGTAGGTCAGGATATTGGTGCGCGCTTCCGTATCGGTACGGTGCAGGACTCGGTGGACCAGGCGACGGGCTTTTCTATGGATGGCGAGGTGGAAGACTACCTGGTACAGGTCAAAGGAGTGGATTACGGTGATTTGCCGGATACCGGGCCATCAGGAATGGGCAATTATAAGACTACCCTGGTGGAAAACGGCCCCTGGCATGTCGTTGTGCCCGGGCTTAAACTGGGGGCCACCGTTGATATTGACACAGATGGACAGCCCAGTGCACAAGCCAATGGAGATGATACCGATTCGGGTGGCGATGATGAAGACGGTATCCTTATATTGTCTACTTTTCGACGCGGGCAGACGGCCTCGGTCAGCTGGAATTTGACGAATATGACGGGTGGCCCTGCAAACTTATACGTCTTCTTTGACTGGAATAACGACGGGGATTTTGGAGATCCTAGTGAATCCTTGAGTTTTAATATACCCCACGGTTCCAATAATGCTGATTTATTCTATAATCTTGTAGTACCGGCAGACGCTGTTGCAGGGGCAAACATAGGGGCACGTTTCCGTCTGACCACAGACGACCTGGGTATGGGTGATGCCGCTGCACTCGGTGGTGCTATGGATGGAGAGGTAGAGGATTACCTGGTGACGATTTTTACTGACCCACTGGGGTATTTTTATTGTGTGGAAACAGGCGAAATCATTTCCGGTGGCCAGGTCAGTGCTACAGGTCCTTCTGGATCGGTCATGATGATTAATGACGGCGCTGCTGGCTATTACAATTTTGAATTTACGCAAGGTCCGGGAGTTTACTCCATTAATATTACCCCCCCTCCCGGTTATACCCTGTCTCCGACGCCTGCTTCTTCAGGTAATTATACAACTACAACAGATGGAGTTACGGATAGTATCGGGTCAATTTCTATGCTGGGGGTATATCTGGATGATTTTTCGGCGATGGGTAACCCGTATTATACTTCGTTTACTTTCGTAGTCGGCGGGGACGATGTTGTGCTGAATAATATTCCCCTTCTGGGTTGCCCTATTGATTTTGGAGACCTTCCGGACTCTTATAACACCTCCGGAAGCGATTCACCACCGCGACATGCCTTGTCCAACGACCTGATACTCGGGGCATCTGTGGATAGTGAGGCAGATGGTATCCCCGACCCCATGGCAGGTAGTATGGGCGGGGGTGACGACGGGAATACGGGAGCCACAACCTTTGGCAGCTCGACGCCTGCCGGTGACGACGAAAATGGGGTGATGCTGGCCACGCCAATGGTCCCCGGTACAACTGCAGCATTTATGGTGAATGCGCTGAATAACACTACCGCTTCCGCAGTCCTTCAGGCCTGGGTGGATTTCAACGGCAATGGTACTTTCGAAAGTGGCGAGCAACTGACTACAGGGAGTTTCGCCCCAGGTGGAGCAACAGTACCAGTTGGCGGCCTGAGCGGAGCGAAATTAACGTTCGATGTACCTTCCGATGCGACCTTTTATCAGGGTAACGCAATGGTGCGCTTCCGCTTAAGTCCTTCCGGGGGCTTATCATCCAATAACCAGACGGGGTCGCCACCACTTGGCGAAATCGAAGATTATAAATTCCCTCTGGGCCAAATCGGTAATATCGTATTTGAAGACTACGACTTTGACGGTACTCAGGATGTTGGTGAGCCAGGCATAGATGGCGTAGGGGTGATGCTTATCTGGGCAGGTCCGGACGGCATGATTGGCAATGGAGATGATGTTATGTACCAGACGACGACAGGTCCTGCCTCAAGCCAGCAAACTGGAGAATACTACTTCAGCGGCCTGGTCAACGGCATGTATAAAGTGAAGTTTACGACACCTGCAAATATGACGCCGACGCGGAGTAATGTCGGTACACAGACGAACGGGGGTATATCAGATTCGGACGGCTCGATCACAGGCATGGACCTGAGCATGGCGATGGAGACGTTCACGATAGCAGATGTGACAGCACTTCCTACGAGCGAGAACGGATTAGGGGATGCAGCCCCGGGTGCCGTCGGGACGTTCCCGGATGCACAGACGGACGAGACGCACGATATGGGCTTTGCCTCGCTGGATTACGGCGACCTGCCGGAGAGCGGCAACGGGGATGCGTTCAATACGAGCATGGCGGAAGGCGGGGCGGTGCATGTGATCGTTCCGGGCCTGAAGCTGGGCGCGGCGGTTGACGGGGAGGGCGATGGGACAGGCAATGCGAATGCGAACGGCGACGACGCGGGCAATACGGGCAGCGCGGACGATGAAGATGGGATATTGTTTGTAACGCCGCTGATTCCAGGCAATAATGCCGGCATATCGGTAACGGCGATGAACATGACGGGTTCGGGAGCGGTGCTCCAGGGGTGGATAGACTGGAACGGCGATGGTTTGCTGGATTCGGGAGAATCGCTGTCATTCACGAACGGTGGCGCGGTGGCTGCCGGAGGGGTGAGCGGTGCGCTGTACACATTCCCGGTACCGTCGGGAGCGGTCTTCAACGACGGGATGGTTTTTGCGCGTTTCCGGTTGAGTCCTGGCGGTGGGCTTGGGCCGGATGGGCCGGACAAGTACAATACAGCGACTACCGTGCCGCAGGGCGAGGTGGAGGACTATAAGGT
>JBEIGB010000013.1:0-58598 GCA_040382095.1 Lewinellaceae bacterium | reverse complement strand
GAGCTGTCTAGGGTAAAACTGGTGACTGGGGCTAAGTCGTAACAAGGTAGCCGTACCGGAAGGTGTGGCTGGAATACCTCCTTTTAAGAGAACGACTAAGGATGTGTGCCGTATATTTTGATGCTTGAGCGCGTTTGCGCCTTTCCTTCTCCCAGTGCAATGGGATTTCCTGTTTTGGAATCACTAGCTGCGGTAGTGCAGTTAACCTGACTGTTTTGACAAGTATTATAGTCTCGTAGCTCAGCCGGTTAGAGCGCTACACTGATAATGTAGAGGTCGGCGGTTCAAGTCCGCCCGAGACTACAAATCAGTTCGCTCTAAAGTGTATGCCGGCGGAATGGTTTCATAAGTGAATCCTGCGTGTGCAATCGGTCGGATAACGAAATATTCGGGGGATTAGCTCAGCTGGCTAGAGCACCTGCTTTGCAAGCAGGGGGTCATCGGTTCGAATCCGATATCCTCCACAAAGTTTAACAAGTACTGCGCCAAAAGGGGCAGTCCGCAAATGTGCGGAAGTGGTTCAAATCCACCTGTGCTTCAACGAAAAATACCTGGTGGTGCGCTGAAAAGTAGTTTCAGCAATTTATCCGGGTAAACTTTTCGAAACGTTCATTGACAAGTAAGGTAGAGAGACGAAAGAAGAAAGCGAGCGCAATTGTGAAAGCGATGCGTTTTAGGATACTAGAAGGCGAAGATAAAAGGAAGCGAATAAGAGCGTACGGGGGATGCCTAGGCTCTCAGAGGCGACGAAGGACGTGGCAAGCTGCGAAAAGCTGTGGGGAGGTGCAAGCGACCGTTGATCCGCGGATGTCCGAATGGGGAAACCTGATATGTTGAAGACATATCGTGAGAACGCGAACGCGGGGAACTGAAACATCTAAGTACCCGTAGGAAAAGAGAACGAAGTTTATTCCCTGAGTAGTGGCGAGCGAAAGGGGAGAAGCCCATTAAGCTATATTTGGTGTAGTGGAATGCTGTGGAAACGGCAGCCGAAGGAGGTGAGAGCCCTGTACACGACATGCTGAGTATAGTGAATTGAGTAGGGCGGGACTGGTGAAATCCTGTCTGAAGATGCCGGCACCATCCGGCAAGGCTAAATACTCCTGAGAGACCGATAGTGTACCAGTACCGTGAGGGAAAGGTGAAAAGAACCCTAAGCAAGGGAGTGAAAAGACCCTGAAACCGTACGTTTACAAGCGGTCGGAGTCTGGGAGACCGGACGACGGCGTGCCTTTTGCATAATGAGCCTACGAGTTACACCTGACTAGCGAGTTTAAGTGCCTAAGGCACGGAGGCGTAGCGAAAGCGAGTCTGAATAGGGCGGGAGCTAGTTGGGGTAGACGCGAAACCGAGTGATCTACCCATGTGCAGGTTGAAGTCCCGATAGTCTCGGGATGGAGGACCGAACCGGTAAACGTTGAAAAGTTTTCGGATGACGTGTGGGTAGGGGTGAAAGGCTAATCAAACTCGGAGATAGCTCGTACTCCCCGAAATGCATTTAGGTGCAGCGTTGGGAAGAGTATCACGGAGGTAGAGCTACCAATAGGGCTAGGGGGCTTCACCGCCTACCAACCCCTGATGAACTCCGAATGCCGTGATATTGCACCAGCAGTGAGGCCATGGGTGCGAAGGTCCGTGGCCGAGAGGGGAACAACCCAGACCATCAGCTAAGGTCCCAAAGTAACAGTTAAGTTGGATAAACGATGTGGGGATGCTATGACAGCTAGGATGTTTGCTTGGAAGCAGCAATTCATTTAAAGAGTGCGTAACAGCTCACTAGTCGAGCGTTCCTGCGCGGAAAATGATCGGGCATCAAACTGTACACCGAAGCTATGGATTCCACGTGAGTGGAGTGGTAGGGGAGCATTCTACGGTCGGCGAAGGTGATCTGTGAGGGTTGCTGGAGAGCGTAGAAAAGCAAATGTAGGCATGAGTAACGAAAAAGAGGGTGAGATGCCCTTTCGCCGTAAGACTAAGGGTTCCTTGTTCGATGCTAATCAGAACAGGGTTAGCCGGGTCCTAAGGGGTAGCCGAAAGGCGAACCTGATGGCAATCGGGTGAATATTCCCGAGCCTGCGTACGTTAAAAAGGTGACGGAGTCATGTAGTGTATAGGTACTGACGGAATAGTGCGTTGAGCGTAGGCGTGAGCTTATGCGAATACATGAGTTGACTTCCAAGAAAAGCCGAAGTACGCAGCCCGTACCGCAAACCGACACAGGTAGTCGAGGAGAGTATCCTAAGGCGCTCGAGTGATCCACGGTTAAGGAACTAGGCAAATTAGCCCCGTAACTTCGGGAGAAGGGGCCCCCCGGGAGACTGGGGGCGCAGAGAAATGGCCCAGGCGACTGTTTAACAAAAACACAGGACTCTGCAAAATCGAGAGATGAAGTATAGGGTCTGACACCTGCCCGGTGCCGGAAGGTTAAGGAAGGGGCTTAGGGGCAACCCGAAGGTCTTGACTGAAGCCCCGGTAAACGGCGGCCGTAACTATAACGGTCCTAAGGTAGCGAAATTCCTTGTCGGGTAAGTTCCGACCTGCACGAATGGTGTAACGATCTGGGCACTGTCTCGACCGTGAGCTCGGTGAAATTGAAGTATCGGTGAAGATGCCGGTTACCCGCAACGGGACGGAAAGACCCCGTGAACCTTTACTATAACTTCACATTGGTCTTGAGTATAGGATGTGTAGGATAGGTGGGAGGCTAAGAAGTTTTCACGCTAGTGGAGATGGAGCCGACGTTGAAATACCACCCTTTCTATACTTAGGTTCTAACCCAGTAATGGGGACATTGTGTGGTGGGTAGTTTGACTGGGGTGGTCGCCTCCGAAAGAGTAACGGAGGCTTGCAAAGGTACCCTCAGCATGGTTGGTAACCATGCGAAGAGCGCATGAGTAAAAGGGTGCTTGACTGCGAGACGGACGCGTCGAACAGGGACGAAAGTCGGCTCAAGTGATCCGGTGGTTCCGCATGGAAGGGCCATCGCTCAAAGGATAAAAGGTACTCCGGGGATAACAGGCTGATCTCCCCCAAGAGCTCACATCGACGGGGAGGTTTGGCACCTCGATGTCGGCTCGTCGCATCCTGGGGCTGGAGAAGGTCCCAAGGGTTGGGCTGTTCGCCCATTAAAGCGGCACGCGAGCTGGGTTCAGAACGTCGCAAGACAGTTCGGTCCCTATCTGTTGCGGGCGCAGGAGTATTGAGGAGATCTGACTCTAGTACGAGAGGACCGGGTTGGACGTACCGCTAGTGTACCAGTTGTGCCGCCAGGTGCACCGCTGGGTAGCTAAGTACGGAACGGATAAGCACTGAAAGCATCTAAGTGCGAAGCCAACTCCAAGATGAGTACTCCATTGAGGGCCGTGGGAGATGACCACGTTGATAGGCCACAGGTGGAAGGGCAGTAATGCATGGAGCCGAGTGGTACTAATTGCCCGATAGCTTCCTAAAAAACAAAAGATCAAGCGATCTGGTATTGTAATAAGCATCAGGATCATAATTGCGCTAGATTTCTTCTGAGTTTCTCACTTACTTAGTCAATAAAGATCTGGGATCTGGTCGTTAGGGCTGGATTTTGAAGAGCAGTTGGTGGTTATAGCGGGGAGGCACCACCTCTTCCCATTCCGAACAGAGAAGTTAAGCTCCCCAGCGCCGATGGTACTGCCTTTAGGTGGGAGAGTAGGTCGCCGCCAACTAAAATACACGGTACAAGCCCCGGGCATCTCTTTACGCCCGGGGCTTCGTCGTTTTTGCGGACTTCCCATTATGTCTTCCTTTTGATGTTCAGGGTTTCTTTGCCGTATCAAGGCCCCTCCCGGCGACGTGGCCGGGGTAGTGTGTTCTAACCTTTCGAACGATATCACACGTATTTTCCCTACGATGCCCGCTCATCGTAATAAGGCTATTCAAATGGAAAGAAATCTTCAACCCTTTCTGGATTACTATGCCCATGTATATAACAGACCGTCTTTTATTCCCGATGACCCAATCGTTATCCCCCATCGCTTTTCCCTTCTTCAAGATATCGAGATAACGGCATTCTGGACGGCCATGCTTGCATGGGGGCAGCGCAAGACGATTATTCAAAAGGCAGAATTATTATTCGCAATGATGGATAATGCTCCCTATGCTTTTATCCGTGGGCATACCGAAAAAGATCTGCTCCCCTTTCTCAACTTTAAGCACAGGACCTTCCAAGGGGAGGATACCCTGTATTTCATTGAGTTTTTTCGGCAGTACTTTGAGCACTCCGATTCCCTTGAAGCTGCTTTTACGCAGTTTCTTCCACCTGCTGCACTACACGTTGGTCCAGCATTGAGCGGATTTCATCGGCTTTTTTTCCCGGCCGGCCATTCTTCGCCGCGTACCCGAAAACACGTCGCGACACCGGACAGGGGTTCGACCTGCAAGCGCCTCAATATGTTCCTGCGGTGGATGGTGCGCAGCGATCATTGTGGAGTGGATTTTGGACTGTGGAAACACATTCGCCCCGACCAATTATTAATGCCCCTGGATGTCCACGTAGAACGGGTGGCAAGAAGACTGGGGCTTATCCAGCGAAAAGCCACAGATTGGCAAACAGTACTGGAGCTTACCTCCAACCTTCGGAAATTCGACGCTGCAGATCCCGTACGCTATGATTTTGCCTTATTTGGAATCGGGAAATCAGGGGAATAGCAGGGCCGGGTTTAAGGTGGCCTTTATGCCTTGTCAATCCGTATTTCCTGGATCAATAACTTTGTATTCTCAATTCGGATAAACATATACCACCGGTAATTACCTGCACTCGTATAAAGGGTACCAATGTAATATAATGAATCGTTTCCCTTGGAGGCGCCGTGGTGTACCTCATTGAATGCCTTTGGGGCGCAATGTTCAAAGAAATCCTTCAGGACGGCGGCTGCTTTTTCCTTTTCATATATATCTTCCTGACCGGGAAGGGAAATCTCTACCGTACTGTCCAGATACTGCTCCAGCGTGGCGATCTGGCCTGTAGCGATTGCACGGGTAATCGCATCCATATCGCCAGTGGCGGTTAAAGGGAGCAGGGAAAAGAAAAGCAGGATGATTTTCATTTGGTTATTTTATGTACCACTTTAAAAAACGCACGTACAGTTATAATAATTGTATCTATACTTCTTTTAGTTCCAACCGATGGCGTAAATTGGGCGTTTCATTGTAATTAGTGCAGGCAAATACAGGAATATGCAAGCAAATCGTTTTCTATTGGCCATCTTAGACGGCTGGGGCCTGGGGCAAAATCCCGGTGCCGATGCAATTGCCCAGGCAAATACGCCGTGTTTTGATACGCTCTGGAATAAATATCCACATGCCACTTTAGTAACTTATGGAGAGGAGGTTGGTCTGCCGGAAGGTCAGATGGGCAACTCCGAGGTCGGCCATCTCAATATTGGGGCCGGTCGGGTCGTCTATCAGGAGCTCGCCAGGATTAACAAGGCAGTTCGTGAGGGCACGCTTGCCCATAATCCAGCGTTAATCAAAACAATTTCCTACGCCAAAGCACACCAGCGTCCGCTGCACTTGATAGGGCTTTATTCAGATGGCGGAGTACATGCTCATATTAATCACTGCAAAGCGCTTGTCGAAATTGCAGAGGCTCACGGTGTTTCAGAAATTTACATCCACGCCTTCACCGATGGGCGGGATTGTGATCCCAAAAGTGGCTACGCTTTTATAGAAGACCTGCTGCAATTTCTGGAGGGCAAACGCGCAAAACTTGCTTCCGTTATCGGCCGGTATTATGCGATGGACCGCGATAAGCGCTGGGAGCGCATCCGCCTGGCCTATGACTTGCTCGTACAGGGGAAAGGAACACAGACCAGCGATATACTGGGGGCAATCCGCCAACGCTATGAACAAGGTGAAACCGATGAATTCCTTCAGCCAATGCTCGTGGCAGGGCACAATGGCCTGATTAAAGACGGAGATGCTGTACTTTGCTTCAATTTCCGTACCGATCGCCCCCGACAGATTACCATGGCGCTTACCCAGCAGGATTTTCCGGAGTTTGGGATGCACAAACTCGACCTGTGTTATGCGACGATGACCAGTTATGACGAAACCTTCACCGGGTTAGAAACCCTTTTCAAAAACGATAACCTTCAAAATACCATTGGCGAAGTCCTTGCTAAAGCGGGAAAGACTCAGGTGCGGATTGCCGAGACAGAAAAATATCCGCATGTTACGTTTTTCTTTTCGGGCGGGCGGGAGGAGGCCTTCCCCGGCGAGCGGAGGATACTGATACCTTCCCCAAAAGTCCCTACCTATGACCTGCAGCCGGAGATGAGCGCAAAAGGTATTGCCGATGCGATTATCCAGGATATGCAGGTCAACAAACCCGACTTCATTTGCCTGAATTTTGCAAATGCCGATATGGTGGGCCATACCGGGGTGTTTCAGGCATCGGTAAAGGCTGTCGAGACTGTGGACGCGTGCCTGGACAAGGTTATCTCCACGGCGCTCTCCCTGGGGTATGAAGCACTGGTAATCGCCGATCACGGGAACTCGGATTTTATGGTCAATGAAGATGGATCCCCCAATACGGCACATACCAAAAATCTGGTACCTTGTATTTTTGTGGCGGACGATGTCGCCGGTGTCAAGATAAAAAATGGAAAACTTGCCGATATCGCCCCGACAATTCTCTATTGCCTGGGTATGGAAGTCCCTGTAGAAATGGACGGTAAAATCCTGATAGAAGTCGGAAAAATACCGTCGGAATAGCTTTTAAACTGCACAACTGCTTATGCAACATCGCTTTTTTGTTGGCCGTGCAACGGCGTGGCTATTCACAGGCGTGGCTATGCTCGTCGGTATAGTAGCCTTCACCGCGATTGGGTGTGGTCCTTCCACGGAAAAAACACCGGATCAGGGGCAGGACGCAATCGTTTTTTTTGACCTGCGGGATTTTTTTAACCAGGAGGTGAAATCCCTGCAAAAAGATAAACCCCAGGCAAGAAAAACAGTCCGGCTCGATGGGCGTGAATCCGTGCAAACTGCTGCTGGTATTAACTACACGGCAGAACTGGCGCCGTTTATTCAATCGGATATCAACAAGCCGTCCTGGAAGGATAAGTATCGTGTGGACAGTATTTTTACGGGGGGATCATTGGAGGAAATCAGATATACGGCAGGCGATGCTACCCTAAAAACAAAGGAACTTCGCGTTTTTTTTAAAGGCAATGGGGTACATTCGATCTGGATAAAAAATTCTATTCACAGCATTATCTCAGAATCCGACCAGGAGTTAAAATACGATAAGTACAAAGGATATTCGATCTATGGGCAGCAGGGGGGACGGTTTTCAAAGGAAAAACACTTTTCAGTAGAGGTGAAGTTTTGAGGTTACCTCAACATCGTTCCGGATATGCAGGGGTAATATCGGTGTTGGTTGATTTTTTAGAAAAAAAAGAGGCAGCGCATACGCACTACCTCAGCCCTAACCAAATAAAACCAAATTATCTTTTACCATCAGCGCAGACTTTCCTCACCGCCCGGCAACTGATCGTGTATTTGAACTTCAGGAGTTAACGAAGAATATTTATTTTTAACAAAGATATATGCTTATTGTAAAATATACAATAACAAAAACGATAAAAATTCGGGTATTTTTTTGGTTTATTTTCTTGAAAGGCTTTTGTTTATTAGGATATTGATAAAAATGTTGGCGATTCATGGTCTATCCAACCTATAAACAATGGTGGATTGATGCTTTATGTTGAAAAAGCGTGTGTTTCGGTATAATATTTTATTTTATACCAAAATATAAAATATTATACTGTTTTTTCTGCTGAAAAAATGGTAACTATTTTTGGAGCGGAAAAATCCAATCTTCGGGGAGGATTTTGTCAGGGCAGGTAGCGTGGGATTCCGGGAAGCGCGAGAGGGGGAGAAGAACAGACAGATGATTTAAAGACAATAATATGCCAAGACCCATTTTTTATGCGGCCGTAGTTGCCGTTCTGTTTGCCAGTGCCCCCGGGAGTGGATGGGCTCAAACAGCTACCGATGCGGATGCGCTTTTCATAAGAAAAATTTATGATGCGGCGCTCACGCAAGGCCAGGGCTATACCTGGCTGGAATATTTGTGCAATCGTATCGGGCCGCGCCTTAGTGGTACGCCCCAGGCGGCCGCGGCGGTGGAATATACGCGCCAGGTACTGGATACACTTGGTCTTGATTCAGTGGCGTTGCAGCCCTGCACCGTTCCGCATTGGTATCGGGGGGAGAAAGAACAGGCCAGGATTGTGAATTCCCGGAAAATGGGTACGGTTGATCTGAATGTGGTTGCCCTGGGCAACTCGGTTGGGACGGGTCCTATGGGCTTGACGGCTGAAGTAGTCGAAGTTCAAAGCCTGGACGAGGTTGATAATCTTGGGAATACAGTAGCTGGGAAGATTGTTTTTTACAACCGCCCGCTCGATCCTACCCAGCTCAACACCTTTAGTGCTTATGGTGGGGCGGTAGATCAGAGAGCTTTGGGGGCTTCCCGTGCTTCCAAATATGGTGCTGTAGCGGTGATCGTACGTTCAATGACAACGCGGTTGGACGATGTCCCGCATACAGGCGGGATGAACTATCTGCCGGGGAGTAATCCTATCCCTGCGCTGGCAATCAGTACCAATGATGCGGAATTGTTGCACCGGCTGTTATTGGAGGAGCCAGTACGGGTTTTTCTCAGGAATACCAGCCGCATGCTTGAGCCGAAGCCATCGCACAACGTTATTGGCGAAATCAAAGGCAGCCGTTATCCGGATGAGATCATTCTCGTGGGGGGCCATCTCGATTCCTGGGATCTTGGCACAGGTGCCCATGATGATGGTGCGGGGTGCGTGCAGGCCATGGATGTCCTGCAGATCTTCAGGAAGATGGGTTATATTCCCCAACGAACGATCCGGTGCGTATTGTTTATGAACGAGGAGAATGGTGGGGCTGGGGCAAAAGCATACGAACAAACCTCCAGACAGCAAAAAGAGTTTCACCTGGCTGCTATAGAGTCCGATAGGGGAGGTTTTACGCCGAGGGGTTTCACCTGTGAAGCGGATGAGAGCGTTTTCGAGAAATATTTCAAAAAAGTATTGGGATGGTCTGACCTCCTTTCCCCTTATGGGCTTGATATCCGAAAGGGTGGCTCAGGGGCGGATATTGGGCCGCTCAAAAACCAGAAAGGCCTGCTTATCGGCTTTGAACCCGATACCCAGCGCTATTTTGACTATCACCATACGGATATTGACCGTTTCGATGCGGTTAATAAAAGGGAGCTGGAACTCGGGGTCGCAGCGATGGCCAGTTTGGTCTATCTCCTGGATAAATACGGTCTTTGAACAAAAAACGCTGACATGGAAGAGCACCGTGAAATAAATAACCAACAAGTGATCCGGGTACATCAAAAAGAATTCGTACCCTTTCTGCACAATACGTCCATACAAAAGCGGGTAGGGGAACTGGGGATGGAGATTGCAGGCCTGTACGCGGGTAAAATGCCACTTTTCCTGAGCATCCTCAACGGTGCTTTTGTTTTCACCGCGGACCTGCTCCGTGCCTGCCCGCTGGAATGCGAAGTTGCCTTTCTGCGCATGGCATCTTACAGGGGTATGCACTCCACCGGCGATGTTGTCACAATTCTTGGATTAGATAAGGAGATTGCCGGCAGGCATGTGATTATTGTAGAGGATATTATTGACACAGGCAGGACGATGACCCGCCTGATGACTGATCTCCGAATGAAAAACCCGGCCTCTATTGCTGTAGCCTCTTTGCTGTCGAAGCCCGATGCCTTGGAAACCCCTTTGCATATTGATTTTTTAGGTTTCGAAATCCCGGAGAAATTTGTTCTGGGTTATGGTCTCGACTATGATGGCATTGGAAGGAACCTGCCGGATATTTATCAGCTTTTGGAATAGATGAATCTTTGAGTTGCTGGGGCGGGATCAACGAAGGCAAGATACTAAATCAAATAAAATGTGGGATACAAGCACACTGGAGGCATTATGTACATCCTGTCTGCCGGTAATTGAACGGGCAGGCAGCTATATCGAAAGTCAACTGGGTAAGGTTGGAAAAGGCGAAATAGAAGAGAAATCGCTTTTTAGCCTGGTCAGTTTTGTAGATAAAACAGCGGAACAACTGCTTGTGGAGGGACTGCGGCCACTGGTTCGGGATGCTGGGTTCATCACGGAAGAAGAAACCCCCGATAAAGCCGTCGAAAAGGCTACCTGGATAATAGATCCATTGGACGGCACAACCAATTTTTTGCACCAACTGCCGTCTTTTGCGGTAAGTGTTGCGCTGGCTGCTTATGGGGAGATCGTACTGGGGGTAATCTACGATCCTAACCGGAAAGAAATGTTTTATAGCTGGAAAGGGGGCGGTGCGTATTGTAATGGTCGGCGGATAAATGCCAGTAGTTGCGGGGGGCTGCACGAAGCGTTGATTGCCACGGGTTTTCCTTATGTAGATACCGTGCGGTTGCGCGGTCATTTCGCGATTGTGGAACACCTTCTAAAGCACTCCAGGGGGATCCGTCGCTGGGGGGCTTCTGCCATTGATCTTGCGTATGTCGCCTGTGGGCGTTTCGAGGCATATTTTGAGTATGCGCTTCATCCCTGGGATGTTGCTGCTGGCATTCTGCTTATTGAAGAGGCTGGAGGGAAAGTGACGGATTTTCAGGGTCGGCGCGGGGATTATTCGGGAAATGAAGTCCTTGCTGCCAACAGCTCTTTGCATGGGGAGCTGCTGGAATTGATACGGGATAGCCTGGGACGTGAGTAGAAATAGGAGGATTGTTGCCGTAAACCTTTCCAGCAGGGCCCTACGTCTAATTAATCTAAACGTTCTTCGAACCCTTTTTCACTTTACGATAAATAGCGATACCTTCAAGTTTTGGAAAAATTTATAAGGCCATGATGGATATCAGCGAAAATATAAGGCTCGCAGTGCGGGCAATCCGTGCCAACCTGTTGCGTGCTGTACTCACCCTGCTCATCATTTCTTTCGGGATTATGGCTTTGGTAGGAATCCTTACGGCAATAGACAGTGCTATTTATTCGCTGAACGACAGCTTTTCCTCCTTAGGGGCAAATACGTTTGAGCTGATGCCAAAGTATTCGGAGGGTGTCCGGGGCAACCGGGATGGGCGGCGTACGAAACAAGGGGAGAACATCAATTATCGTCAGGCAAGCGACTTCAAGGAGCGGTTTGATTTTCCGGGATACACTGCCCTTTCGCTCTCTTGTACGAATAATGCAGCATTGCGATATGGAGAAGAAAAGACAAACCCCAACGTAACGATTGTTGGGATAGATGAAAATTTTCTGGAGGCGCAGGGGTTGAACATTGAATTCGGCAGAAATTTCAGTGGAAAAGAAGTCGAAGTTGGGAGCTTCGGGACTATCGTTGGCAGGGACGTCGTTAAGCTGTTATTCGGGAACCGACCGGAAAAGGCCCTGGGGCAGTCCATTTCGGCGGGTAATATGCGCTTAAAAATTATTGGTATCCTGGAATCCAGGGGGGCCAGCATAAACGAAAGCCAGGACAGACGCATATTAATCCCATTACTGACTGCCAAGCGGTTCTATGGTTCAGCTAATTCCAATTACCGGATATTATTTTCTGTTTATGATGCCGTGCAGCTCGATAATGCGGTTGCTTCTGCTACCGGGTTGATGCGAAATATCCGCAGATTAAAGGCTTTCGAGGAAAATGATTTTGAAGTGATGAAAAGCGATAGCCTGGTATCCATTATTAAAGAAAACACGTTGTATTTTCGGCTTGCCGCAGTAATCATAGCCTTGATTACTTTACTGGGAGCGGCGATCGGGCTGATGAATATTATGCTCGTCTCTGTCACAGAGCGGACGCGGGAGATTGGCGTCAGTAAAGCGATAGGGGCGACCCGTCAGAACATTTTGGTGCAATTTTTGACAGAAGCAGTAGTGATTTCTTTGCTTGGCGGAGCTTTTGGTATAATCCTGGGGGTGATGATCGGGAATACGGTCACGCTATTTATGGGGGGGAGTTTCATCTTTCCGTGGCTCTGGATTTCGATTGCACTGGTGGTGTGTACCATAGTTGGCCTGGTGTCGGGGCTTTATCCGGCCATGAAGGCTGCACAACTCGACCCGATAGAATCTTTGCGTTATGAATAGTCCCTGAAACTAACGGATGAGAAGGCAATTCCTGATTAACATCGCCTTTCTGCTTGCTATAAATATTATAATCAAGCCTTTATATTTATTTGGCATAGATCGGTCCGTCCAAAACATCACGGGGCAAGGGGTTTACGGCTTTTATTTCGAGCTGTTCAATTTTACTTTTCTTTTCCAGATGCTCAATGATTTGGGTATTCAGACCTATAGCAACCGCTATGTTGCCCGGCATCCTGAGCGGGCAGGGGATTTTTTTTCGGAAACATTAAGCCTGAAGTTGTGGCTGGGGGTGGTATTTGGGGTGGTAGTGATTATTTGCGGGTATTTTGCGGGTTATTTGGACGAAGTGCCGGAGTTATTGATTGGCATGGCGGGCATACAGTTTTTGAATTCCATGATCTTATACTTGCGTGCGATAATTTCCGGGCTTGGATGGTATGTTACGGACAGTGTGCTGTCGGTACTCGATAAGTCCCTGTTGATTATCGTGCTTGGGTTGTTCCTTTTTCCTGGTCATTCAAGTGAGGGTTTTTCTATCCTATGGTTTGTTTATGCGCAAATCGGGGCCATGTCCATTACTATAGTGACAGCTCTGGCAGTATTGTGGAGCGTTGCGGGAGGGGGCATACGACTGCGATGGGCACCTGCCGGGTACGCGGATTTGCTAAGGGAGAGTTACCCGTATGCGCTTGCTGTGGCGCTCATGACCATTTATACGCGGATAGACGGGGTAATGATTGGCCGGCTGCTGGAGGATGGTAAGCAGCAGGCAGATTGGTATGCTTCGGCTTATCGGTTGCTGGATGCGATGGGTATGATCGGTTATTTGTTTGCCGGATTATTGCTTCCGATGTTTTCAAGGATTGCTTTTGACCGTGCCGCATTGAAATTGCTGGCCGATCTGGGCTTGAGAATGATATGGAGTGGTACATTGGTAGCTGTTCCTGCGATAATTATTTTTCGGGCGCCGATAATGATTTCTCTTTATGAGAATGCCAATTTTTATTCTGCCAACCTGCTTGGTTGGCTTTGTGCAAGCTTTGTTCCGGTGAGTGGTGGGTATATATTTGGTACATTATTATTGGCGACAGGAAAATTACGCTGGTTGAACCGATTTTATTTTTTGGGTATTCCCCTTAATATTGTGTTGAATTTGTGTCTTTTGCCCTACTATAAAGCCGAGGGGGCTGCAATCGCCACATTGGCCACTCAATCATTTATTTTCATTGCCTTGCTGTTTTCGGGCAGGTACTGGCTTGGTTTTTCGATTTCGTATTGGCTATGGTTACGTTTTGTATTGCTTTTTACGACGAGTTTGCTTCTGGCCTTTTTAGCCAAACAGGTCTTTTTTCCGTTCATTGGTTGGTGGGCATTGGGTGGGGCACTAGTAGGTTCCTGTTTTATGGCAGTACTGCTCCGGCTGCTGGATGTCCGGGAGTGTATAGGTCTTTTGAGAAGCCGTACCTGAGCGTCTTTTCATAATTTAGAGGTCAAGGCAGCGAAACGGGCAAAAAAAGGCTCTAATAATTGCTGGGGCAAAACCATTGCCCGTCAAATAAACCACAAAAATGAAACAAGAACATCATCTGGCCGGGGTGGTTCGGATCGTCTGGCAGTGGAGGAGGGCGCTTATCAGTGTCAGTATCGCTTCAGGCGTACTGACTGCGGTCATTTCCCTTTTATTGCCGAACTATTACATGGCAGAAACCCTTTTTCTTGCAGCCAATCCAAATCAGGCCAGGCCAGAAATCCTTTTCGGAAAAGGTAATCTAGGCACTGAAATTTACGGTGGTGGCGATGATATGGACAGGATTCTGTCCATAGCAGAATCGAGTGCGCTGGTAGATTTTTTGGTAGATTCCTTTGATCTTTACCGGCATTACCGCATTGACCCATCCCACCCCAGGAGCCTTCATAGAGTAAGGATGAAATTTCATTCGCTTTACACAGTCAAAAAGACGAAGCTTGATGCGATTGAGCTTGAGGTCGAAGATCGGTCGCCGGAGTTGGCTGCTGCAATCGCCAATGCAGCAAGGGAGCGGATTAATTACCTGAGCGAACAAATTGTAAAGGGCAATCAGCAGATAATCCTTGAATCTTACCGAAGGAATCTTTTGGTAAAGAAAGCTCAGATAGAAGTGTTGACAGACAGCGTGGCCCAAATGCGGAGAAAATTTGGCATATATAACCTTGGGGAGCAGTCCAGAAAATTCTCTGAACAGATTGTGACTTCAGAAGCGGTGTTGGATCAGTTGAGCGGGCGCCTGGACCAGATGCGCAAAAACCCGAGAATATCCAGGGATACATTGGCCTATACGGAGGCTTACGCAGCGGGGCTTCAGCGCGAGGTGGACAGTTTGCGCGTAAGGTTCAAGCGGTTTAGTGATGCTCAATTGGCATTGACCACTATTGAGACCCAATATTTTGCTGCGAACGGGCAGTACGGTGACGATGTGGAGCGGACCAGGCTTTTGGAATCGGCGTTCCAGTCGAGTGTCCCGGCTTTATTTGTAGTTGAGAAAGCGGAAGCACCGAAGGTGAAATCGAGGCCAAAGCGTTCGATAATTGTAGTGAGTGCTGCGATAGGGGCTTTTCTTTTATCAATCCTTGCGGTTTTGCTGTTGGAGTCGTACAGAGGATTTGACTGGGAGGCATTTTTCAAGTCGGACAGATGAATCGTGGCGCTATTAAGGAGTGGGTTGGCGTATTGTCGTTCAGGGAGAAGCTATTTGCCTTTTGGGCGGTAGTACTGCTTGGTGCTTTCGCTCTTGCAGTGGGAAGTGGTTTTTACGGCATCGCACTTTTGCCGTTCGTTTTATTGTTTTTTTACTGGGCCATAATGGATTTCAAGGCACTTTTCTTAGTGCTGATGGCTTGTATTCCACTTTCTACAGAGGTCGTGCTGCCTAATGGCTTTGGTACGGATCTACCTACCGAGCCGGTCATCATTGGGTTGATGGGGGTTGCACTTTTCGTTTTTGCGTATCGGAACAAGGGTCTTGCAGGGGGTATTTTCCTGCACCCAATGACGGTTTTTTTGTTGTTGCACCTGGCCTGGATATATTTTTCCACCGCGCAATCGGAGTTGTTTTTTGTTTCGTTCAAGTTTTCCCTGGCAAAAACCTGGTACGTTGTAGTATTTTATTTTTTAGCCTATTACCTGTTGAAGCGGGTGGATCAATTTGTTGAGGTGATATGGTGGGTATTCTGGCCACTTTTGTTTACTGTGATTATAATACTCGTGCGGCATAGTTTAGTGGGGTTTTCTTTTGCGGAAGTACACAAAGTCCTGCACCCATTTCAACGTAACCACGTCAGTTATGCGGCATTGCTTTCATTATTTTTACCTTATGTGTGGCTACTGTACCAGTTGAGGCAAGGTAGGAAGGATAGATTATTCATTGTGATTGTTGCGGGCATACTGCTGGTTGCGGTATATTTTTCTTATACCCGGGCGGCATATATTGCATTGGCCATGGCTGTTGCTGCTTATTTTTTGTTTCGGCTGCGTTTAATTCGTACGGTCCTTATGGCCGGTGTGGTGGTATTGGTGATTGGTGTGGGGTATCTGTTTTCAAAAAACAGGTTCCTTGCGCTGGCGCCAAATTACGAAACGACAGTGGCGCATCGGGAATTTGGGAGTTTGCTCGATGCAACCGCGAAAGGGAAGGATATTT
Organism: Lewinellaceae bacterium; assembly: GCA_040382095.1. Classification (GTDB taxonomy): domain Bacteria; phylum Bacteroidota; class Bacteroidia; order Chitinophagales; family Saprospiraceae; genus JADJPL01. The sequence goes on along the minus strand of JBEIGB010000013.1, from coordinate 42,754 downwards.
CTACAATGGAAAGACTGTACCGATGGATTGCGGGAGTTGAAATGAGCAGGAAAAAGCCGGTTGTCGGCTATGGGCCGGGTAATTTTGTCAATTTTTACAAACCCTTTTCCATTACCAGCTTCAGGACTTATGTCAGCAGCAATGAAGAACAATCGGGGATACACAGTTATTTTCTGATGACCCTTGTCGAACAGGGTTGGCCGGGATTGATCCTTTTCCTTATCTTGAGTTTATTCCTTTTTATCAGGGGGGAGCAGATTTATCATCAGTCACAGGACCCTGTCCGAAAAGCTGTGGTGATGGCGATTTTGCTTAGCCTGGTAGTGATTTATGCATTTTTGATTATCAACGACATGATCGAGACCGATAAAGTCGGATCTTTTTACTTTTTGTCCCTTGCGATGCTGGTACGGATAGACCTGCTCAACCGTCGGGATTCAGGCTACGAGGCGAAAGCCGATAAAAACGGCGGAGCATCCACCAGAAATGCTTAACAGAATATTGAGGGCAGCATGTACCCAATGACCTTCCTGTGCCAAGGCCAGATTTTCCATAGAAAAAGTGGAAAAGGTACTGAACCCGCCACAGAAACCAGAGGCAAGCAGGAAGTGGAAATCTGTGGTTAGCCCGCCACGTCCGCGAAGACCGAGGATAAGTCCGAGGATGAGGCAGCTTAGAAAGTTGGACGAGAAGGTTGCCAGGGGAAAAACCCATCCCAACGGAGCGCACCACTTTGCGATGGCGAGCCGGAGCATACTTCCCATGCCGCCACCCAAAAAAACGAGCAGGTAGGTATTGAGCATATTATATTTTTATAGGGGCACTACAGGCTAAAAATATTTTCAGCATTCGGTGCTGCACTTTTCCAGGATAGGCAGCCGGGTCAAAGTTCTGCAAAAGCCTTTATTTGGAGGAAAAATAACACTTTTTAATTTTGCTGACCCCATCGCAGCACGTATGTTTTCTGGTGGGCTACCGGATTACCGGTGTTTTGTCAATCGGGAAACCCGCTTTAGGTATGAAGGGCACGATGTAGTGGAGAAATCCACGCGTAAAATTTATAATATGCCAGGGTTGACTGCTAAACTTTTCTGTACTTTTACGAAATTTTTTGCTGAAACGGCAATCGAACAAAAATGGATTATAAGGCTCAGATAGATATCAACAAATTGCCGAGGCACGTCGCTATTATTATGGATGGCAATGGGAGGTGGGCGAAGCAACACAGCCAACCCAGGGTATTTGGCCATCGGAATGGGGTGAAATCGGTACGTGAGGTTACAGAGGCTGCAGCAGAAATCGGTATCGAATACCTGACCCTATATGCGTTTTCCACAGAAAACTGGGCGCGTCCCAAGTTAGAGGTAGATACGCTGATGCGTTTATTGGTGGACACTCTTTCAAGGGAAGTTTCGACCCTGAACAAAAACAATATCCGGCTTGAAGCGATTGGGGAACTGGGCAAGCTTCCCGAGCCTACTTTCAATGCTTTGCAGGCCGGCATCGGGGAAACCCGGGGCAATACCAGAATGACATTGGTGCTGGCGCTAAATTACAGTGGCAAATGGGATATCGTCCAGGCGGTACGGGGGATTGCAGAAAAAGTATCGAGTGGGGAGATAGAGGCGTCAGATATTGACGACCGTTTATTGAACGGGCTATTGAGTACCAAAGGGATGCCCGACCCCGAGCTTCTGATCAGGACAAGTGGCGAACACCGGCTCAGTAATTTCCTGCTCTGGCAGCTTGCTTATGCAGAGCTGTACTTTACGCCTGTATTCTGGCCGGATTTTTCCAGGGAACATTTTTATCAGGCGTTGCTTGATTTTCAAAACCGGGAGCGTCGCTTTGGCATGATCAGTGAGCAATTGGCTAAATAGGAACTTTAAGGCCCTGTCCGATGGAGCTAATACAACCGTATGATTTTTTGACTGCTCTTTAAACGCGATTAAACCAATCAGCGAATACCCTCAGGACCGCTTATGGCGGTATATTATTATTTTTAACGTACTTTCGCGGTCGGTCCTGCCAACGTCTGTGGCCGCTGCTTCTATGAAGAATCCTGCTATGTCTGAAATTAAAATACACCGGATTGCGATATCTTTTGCACAAGCCTTTTTTGGAGCCTTGTAATTGCCCAAAAAACCGATTCCCTTTCAGTAGTGGACTACGCCAGCCCAAAGGAATTTGAGATTGGCGGGATAAATGTCACGGGGGCAAAATACAGTGATTTTAATGCTGTTATCAGTATTTCCGGACTGAAAGTGGGCACTATGATTCGCATTCCCGGACCTGAAATACCCAAAGCCCTAAAAGCCTTGTGGAATCTCCGGCTCTTTACCGATGTCCAGATCATCCAGGAAAAAACGATCGGAGACGTGGTTTTTCTTGAGATCAATGTGCAGGAGCGTCCCAGGCTCTCCAACTATACCTATACGGGTGTGCGCAAGAGCCGTCATACCGATTTGAACGATGCGATCAAGGATTATTTGTCAAAAGGTGGAATTGTAACCGAGAACCTCAAGGCCGGAGCGGCGGGCATCCTCCAAAAATACTTTGTCAAAAAAGGCTATCTGGATGCTCGCGTCAAAGTGACGGAAGAACCTGACACGACGCGCACCAATGCAGTATTGCTGGTTTTTGATATTAATCAGGGCCCACGGATTAAAATCAGCAACATAGAGGTCGTGAATAATAGCGCGGTAAAGGATAAAAAGCTCCTCGCCAAGCTAAAAAAGACCAAATCGAAAAGCAAGATTTTTGCTTCCTCTAAGTTCATCCGGGATGATTACGAGAAGGATAAACAGGAATTGATCAAGTACTACAATACGATTGGATACCGGGATGCACGGATCCTTTCAGATAGTTTCTGGCGCGACGAGAAGGGCCAGCTCCAGATGGCACTCAGGGTGGAGGAGGGCAACCGTTATTACTTCCGTAAACTAATCTGGAAAGGCAACTCTATTTACGATACAACGGTACTCAATCAGGTATTGGGTATCAAGCCAGGGGACGTGTACAACCAGGAATTGCTGGAAGATCGTCTGAAATTCAGCAAGGAAGGCCGCGATGTGAGTACATTATACATGGATAACGGCTATCTCTTTTTCAATGTTGACCCGGTCGAGGTGGCCATTGAAGGGGACTCTATAGATATGGAGCTTCGGATTTTCGAAGGCCCGCAGGCAACGATTGACAAAGTTGTGATTGAAGGGAACGACCGCACGCATGAGCACGTCATCCGCAGGGAGTTGCGTACATTGCCTGGTGAAAAATTCAGCCGTTCGGATATTATACGTTCGCAGCGTCAGATTATCAACCTTGGGTATTTTAATCAGGAAAACCTGGGGATCAATACTCCGGTAAACCCTGAACGGGGGACAGTGGATATCGAGTACGCGGTGGAAGAAAAGCCTTCGGATCAATTGGAGCTTTCTGCAGGCTGGGGTGGGAATCGCCGGGTCATTGGGACCCTGGGGGTTTCTTTCAATAATTTTTCTGTGCGCAACATCCTGAACCGAAGTGCATGGCGGCCACTTCCGATGGGCGACGGGCAGCGGGTTTCGATTCGGGCACAGTCCAACGGCGAGTTTTTTCAGTCGTATAACGTTTCCTTTACGGAGCCCTGGCTGGGAGGCCGTAAGCCTAACTCTTTTTCGGTAGCGGGCTTTTACAACCGGTTTGCTTTTGGTAGCCGGGCATTCGGGAATTTCCAGAGTTTCAATATCATCCAGGGTTCTGTAAGCCTGGGCACACGCTTGAGGTGGCCCGACGACAACTTTGTCTCCAGCACTGCGCTCAACCTTCAAACCCTGCGGCTGAACCAGTGGACGCAGGGACTTTTCCGTGCGGACAATGGGGAGATTGTATCTTCCGGGGAATATTTCAATTATAGCATCCGCCAAACCCTTAGCCGTACGACGGTGAGCGATCCTATTTTTCCGCGTTCGGGCTCTGTGGTGACCTTGACGGTACAGGCCACACCGCCATATTCTCTGATAAACCCGGGCAGGGATTATACCGATTTGGGTACTCAGGAGCGGTTCCGTCTGCTGGAATACCACAAGTGGCGGTTTGATGCTGATTTCTACAACGCGATTGTCGGAAAACTCACGCTGAAGGCTTCGGCACGGATTGGTTTGTTGGGCTATTACAACCGGAATATCGGTACTTCGCCCTTTGAGCGCTTCCAGGTAGGCGGTGATGGGATCAACAACCAGCAGTTTGGTTTTGCCGGGGTAGATATTATCTCCATGAGGGGGTATGAAATCAATCAATTGGAGGCGAATATAGACCCGAGTGGCGGGACATCTGCGACACCGCTTTTCGACAAGTTCACGGTAGAATTGCGATACCCGTTGTCATTAAACCCAAGTTCCACGATTTATGTACATGCTTTTGCTCAAGGGGGTAACTCCTGGAGGCGCTTACGCGACTTCAACCCCTTCGACCTCAAACGGTCTGCGGGTTTCGGGATGCGTGTATTCCTGCCGATGTTTGGTGTGCTGGGCTTTGACTACGGGATTGGCTTCGACAAGCCCGGCGACCGTACCTTGCGCAACCTGGGTGATTTCAATATCGTACTGGGCTTTGAGCCAGAATAGTGTGAAATAGGAAGGGATAAAGTTTTTAAATAACCTGTGAAACAGCTGCTGTGGTAAAATATTTCTACTGTGGGGTTGTGGCAGGGAAGCTCAGTACGTAAAAGTGTGCAGGTATGCCAGTACCGCTCTGATATCGATCAATATCCAGATGACGAGGGCCAGAAAGAGCAGTAGCAGGGCCATTTTCCAGCCCTGGTAGTGGCGGTGAAACCGTTCTCTTCGCGAGATGTAATTGCGTTTGTTCAAATATTTTCCCATATTTTCAGAATATACGGATTATACTTCCCGATGTCGTTCCCAATAATTTTGGTCTTCGATTTCCTGCAGGATATTGAGATAATTAAAATAGCGTAATTCGCTGACTTCCTCTGTTTTCAATGCTGTTTTTACGGCACACCCGGGTTCGTTTCGATGCAGGCATTGCCCGCCGAATTTACATTGCACGGAGAGGGCAAAAAACTCTCTGAAATTATGCGCGACATCATAGGGTTCGAGGTGTGAAAAGCCCAGTGTTTTTATGCCTGGCGTATCAATGATAAACCCACCGGATTTAAGGGGGTACATTTCGGCAAAAGTGGTGGTGTGTCGCCCTTTACCCGAATAATCGGATAAATCCTGGGTACGCAAGTCGAGAGAGGGTTCGAGGCAGTTGACGAGGCTGGATTTTCCGACCCCGGATTGTCCGGCGACAAGGGTCACCCGTTCTTTCAGGAGTTCGCGGAGGGGTTCGATCCCTTTTTCCTGGGTAGCAGAAGCTAAAAATACCTGATAGCCGATTTGTGAATAGATTTCTTCCAGCGCAGCGTAGGTGTCGAAATCTTCGTCGGCATAGAGGTCTGCTTTATTAAAAACGATAATTGCCGGTATGTTGAATGGCTCCGTCATCATGAGGAACCGGTCAATAAAGCCAGGTTTAAGCTGTGGGTTGACGATAGTGGTAATGAGCATGGCCTGGTCAATATTGCTGGCCAGCATGTGCAATTCATGTTTTCGTCGGGGTGATTGCCTGAGTACATAATTTTCCCTGGGGAGGATTTCTTTGATGAGGGCGCTTTCCCCACTTTCTTCTGGCAGGATATTGACATGGTCGCCTACGGCGATGGGATTGGTAATTTTTTTGTCCTCTTGTCGGAATTTCCCGGCAATACGACATTCCCAAATCCTGCCATCCGCCATGCGCACCATATACCAGCTTCCGGTTGATTTAATGACTACACCCTGTTGTAATAATTTCATAGGCAGTTGCGGTTTAGGGCCTTTCTATACTTTTAGTCAATATTTTTAGTAAATCGGGATTATCCTCGAAAGCATTACCGATCACGACCATATCTGCACCTGCGGAGAATTGCGCGCGCACCTGTTCAGGGGTGCGCAAACCACCGCCTACAATCAATGGAATATCAACAGATTGGCTGACAGCTTGGGTCATTGGGGGGGGTACGGGGCGATGTGCCCCACTGCCTGCGTCGAGGTAGAGGAGCCGCAGGCCAAGCATTTCCCCGGCCATTGCGGTACATGCGGCAATTTCCGGTTTGTCGGCAGGAATGGGCATGGTACTGCTGATATAAGAGGCCGAAGTCGTTTTACCACCATCAACCAGCACATATCCTGTAGGGATAATTTCTATGCCGGCTTTTTTGAGGTAAGGTGCTGCAACAACGTGCTGTCCAATCAGAAGTTCCGGATTTCTTCCGGAAATTAAAGACAAGAGCAGTAAGGCACGGGCATTATTGCTGATTTGAAGCGGGCTTCCGGGAAAAAGAACTACGGGTATTGTACTGTTCGTGTGGAGAAAATCGAGGCATTCTTCCAGGCGATCCTGAAAGAGCAGGCTTCCCCCCACGAAAAAGAAATCTACCTGTTCAGATGCGGAGGCCTCCAGCAATTGGGGTAGCCGCTCCATACGCGATTTATCCGGGTCAATGAGTACGGTAAAGAGCTTTTTTCCCTGGCTTTTTGCCGTAACAATCGTTTGATAAACGGAGTCAGGTTGCATGCTGCAGGAGATTATTGCCTTTATTTCGGCTAAAAAAAGTTAGCATCTATTCAGTTGGGTATTAGACTAAAGTAAGCGAGCAGAGCTATTGAGCGGAGTCCGGATATTGGGAAAAAGGAGGAATTTTTGAGCTTCGATAACCCCGGCGCAACAATTCTGATATATTCAGGCTAAAGATAAGCAAGACTTAATGCCGGGCGCTATTCTCTATGGTCCAAAATTATTTTTTGAGGAGTAGTTTTTTAATCCTGGGGGGAGGGGCTATTCGTCAAGTTCGTTGAGTTCACCGATTTGCTGCAGATAGCTGAAAGTGAGGGCGGCTTCGGCCTCGTCAACCACAGAGATGGCCACGCCAACATGGACCATGACAAAATCTCCTGTTTTTGCTTCAGGTACCATCGCCAGGTTCACTTCCTTGACTACGCCGCCGAACGACACCTTTCCGATACGGAAGGTATCATCGAGGTGTACGCCCATTCCGATGATTTTTCCAGGTATGGCAAGGCACATAATGACAGGAGTTTAGTGGTTTCGTTGAAGATGCAGCCATTTGTACCAGGCATCCATACCCTGGCCACTGATGGTGGAGATTTCGATAAATTCGATATAGGGGTTGACCTGTTGTGCATAGCTTTTTGCTTTTTCCAGGTCGAAAGGCACATAAGGCAGCAAGTCCACTTTATTGATGATACAGAGCTGTGCAGACTGGAACATATCCGGGTATTTAAGCGGTTTATCTTCCCCTTCCGGTACGCTGAAAATCACTACCCGGAGGCGTTCGCCGAGATCGAACAGGGCAGGGCATACGAGGTTGCCGATATTCTCGATGGCGATGACACTGTTTTCGCTGGGTTTGAGTTGGTGGAGTGCATGGTGGACCATAGCGGCATCCAGATGGCAGCCTTTACCGGTATTGATTTGAACGACGGGTACCTCTGTTGCTGCGATGCGTGCAGCGTCGTTGGCAGTTTGTTGGTCTCCTTCAATTACAAAGAAAGGAACCTGGCCTTTCAAATCGGTGAGGGTGCGTTCCAGAAGCGCAGTTTTACCTGCTCCTGGCGAGCTTACGAGGTTGAGGGCAAGGATATTTTTTGCTTCAAAAAAGCCCCGGTTGCGTTCAGCCTGGAGCCGATTTTTCTGAAGGATATCCAGTTCTACCTGCAGGATGGTCTTGGATGGTTTTTCCGTGGGGGCATAGGTGAGCAGGTTATGGTGATGCTGGTGGTCATGATTATGGCCGTGCGCATGATGATGGTGATGTGTCAATACCTTTCCGTCTGCACCGATATGGACATGTTCTTTGGTACCCATCAATTGGATTGTGACGCTGCCGTCTTCCTGGCTACATCCGCAAGTACTGCACATAGTGATATAATTTTAGTTGTTTGTGGAATTTTTATAAAGGCGGCTGATGAATACCTGTAAAGGATTCTACAAATCAGATCAACACCAGCGACCTGATCCGAAGTTCCTTGCCTTGGAGCAAGTCTGAAAAAACACTGCCACAAACGGTACATGGGGTAAACAATGTTGGGCAGGGAAATACTTCCCCGCATTCCAGGCATCTTGCTCTGCCTTCTACTTTTCGGATTTCCCTGCTGCTGTTTTCCAATACCGTATTGCGAACGGCTGCATCCCATGCAAAGTCCATTGCTTCCCATTCGATACCGGCAAGCTGTCCGATTTCCAATTCGATAGATTCGACTTTTTGGGCATGGTGGCTACGCACCTGCCCTTCGACGATATCCAGGATACTCATTACGATGGAAAGCTCGTGCATGATATCCTTAGTGTTTGACAGGCCGGCCTTTGGTTTTTGGTGTCCTGAGCAACAGGTAAAGGCTTGCGGCAAAAATCATGACAAGGGCTGGCCCGACGTGACCCGGGGAAAGCAGGAAATGCAGGGCGTCGTGGCCGTTGGAAGCCCCGTGGCCTGGGTGTGCCTGTAGTATAGCGGGCATCGCGAGTGTTAACAGGATGGCGATCAGACGCATACGTTTAAAGTTTTGATTTTTCTAAAAGTAGTTGTGCGGAGTTTTTATAAAGATGATAAAAAACATCTTCTTAGAGCATATATAGCATAAAAAATCTTTTTTAAAGGTTGTGTAAATTGGCCGTGCCAGTTGCCTTTAGTGGCAAAAGCGCCTTTTTAGACAACCCCAAATCATCCTGCTGGTAATTTGCGAGACAGGTGCGGGGTAAAAGGGAAGATTTTCTGCGCATGGCGAAAGGTTGTTGAGTAAAAAATTCAGGTACCTCAGCGGCCAGTAAGGATATCCCAGTCGTTCCAGATTTTTATTTTGGGTAGCGGGGCTTCCAATAAAATGACAGACCCGCTGACTGGATCCGGGAACACCAGGCGTTGTGCATGCAGGGCGATAGCTTCTGCTTCGGGTAACGCGGATGCGCCATAGCGGACATCCCCTGCAACCGGGCATCCTATTGCCCCAAGTTGTGCCCTGATTTGATGGTATTTTCCAGTAAGCAGGCGGATTTCCCAGAGTGCATTGTTGTTTTTTACCGTCAGGATGCGGTACTGTAATCGCGCCAGGGAGGCACCCGGGCATGGCGTTGCGACGACGAGCGCTTTTTTTTGTACGGTATCCCTTACCAGCAAATGCTCCAGCATTCCTTTTTTAAGATTGGGTGTCCCGATGCTCACAGCGAGGTAAGTTTTTCGTATTTTTGCACTGCGGAAAAGGGAATGCATTTCCTGGAGAACACTTTTCTTTTTGGCAAAAAGTACAATGCCGGAGGTTGGCCGATCCAGGCGATGGACAATCCCGACAAAAGGCTTTCGGGTCGTTGAAGAAAGATAAGTGAATACGAGGTCCTCCATGGTGTCTGTCGCACCAGGCTGGCACTCGACACTCAACCCGGGCGGCTTATTTACGGCAAGCCATCCTTGTGTCTCCCGGATTATCCAATCGTTGGATGCTGAACCCACTTTTCTGGTGTTTTTAATATGATGGTCATCTAATTCCTTTTTTCGGCGCACTTCCTGAAAGTGATCAACAATACTTTTCATACAAAACTAAAATAAATCGGACGATGAGCGTGGATAACGACAACAAAACATCCCGGGAGGAGCAGATGCCCCAGGAACCTGCTGTAATTTGTGAAGTGCGCGAAAATGGTTCTTTACTGGTCATTGGCAATCTCGAGGTCAGAATGCCGGATGGCACCGTAATTGTGAAAGGCCCAAGGACTTCATTTTGTCGCTGCGGCGCATCTGCGAATAAACCATTTTGCGATGGGGCGCACCGTAACGTGGGTTTTGTCGGCTAAAATTATTTGAATGAAGCGGAGCTTTCGCGTTTTTATTCTGTTTGCTTTAGCTGGTGGGGTTGCTTTGTCCTTTACCCTGCCATCGCTTAAAAAGCCCTTTGTCGTGGCGTATGTTTTTGGCAGCAAACCCATAGATCCCACGCTTATTGATCCGGCCGATCTGACGCATATCAATTATGCGTTCGCAGAAATCGTCAACAATGAGGTAGTGCCATCGGAAGATAACCTGTTCGACGCGACGAACATTCCTGCGCTACAGACGCTAAAGCAGGCAAATCCAAATCTCAGGATCCTTATTTCGATTGGGGGATGGGGTGGGTCCGGAGGGTTTTCAGATGCTGCCCTTACTGCGGAGAGCCGTGCGGCGTTCACCAGTTCTGCACTTCGCTATATGCTGCGTTATGGATTCGACGGGATTGATATTGACTGGGAATATCCCGGGCAGACCGGGGCAGGGAATACACACCGTCCGGAGGATAAAGCGCATTTCACCCTCATGCTCAAAGATCTTCGTGAGGGACTTGATTCCCTGGCCCGTACCAATGGGCATCCGGGCTATCTGCTTACTATAGCTGCGGGTGCAGGCCAGCGCTTCCTGGACTTCACCGAAATGGACAAGGCACAGCATTATCTGGACTTCATCAACATCATGACCTACGATTTTACGGGAAGCTGGAGTAGAACCACAGGGCACCATACCAACCTGTATCGCAGCACGAGGGGGAGAGGATCCTCTATGGATGCTTCCGGGGCGGTCGAATTGCTGACCAGGGGCGGTGTGCCTCTGGAGAAGCTGGTGATTGGAGCTGCATTCTACGGGCGTGGGTGGAGGATGGAAAGTCAGGAGGCGAGGGGGCTGAACCAGGAAGGGCTTTCCTTTTACCATGATTTTGGGTATCATACTATTCGGGATAGCCTGATTGCTGGTGCCGGGTACAAAAGATATTGGGATAAAGCGGCAAAAGCCTCCTATCTGTTTCATCCGGACAGCCTGATTTTCATTACGTATGAGGATGGAAAGTCTATCCGGCACAAGATGCGGTACGTCCGCCGGAACAAACTGCAGGGAATAATGTTTTGGGAATATTTTGGCGATAGCGGCCAGGAGTTAGTGAAAAAAATCAATGGCAAATGAAGAATGCACACGAAATTGACTATGAAATTTTTGGGGAAGAGATGCAGTTTGTCGAGATTGAGCTTGACCCCTACGAGACAGTAATCGCGGAATCCGGCAGTTTCATGATGATGGAAGACGGGATCGAGATGACTACGATTTTTGGCGATGGTTCGCGCAATGAGGGGGGAGGTTTGTGGGACAAGGTGCTCTCGGCTGGCAAACGTCTGATTACCGGAGAAAGCCTGTTTATGACTGCTTTTTCCCATGGTGGCACGGGCAAGCGCAGGGTGTCTTTTGCCTCGCCTTATCCAGGTAAAATTATTCCCCTGGACCTTTCGGTGTACGAAAATAAGATTATTTGCCAGAAAGACGCCTTTCTTTGTGCGGCAAAGGGCGCTGCTGTTGGGATAGAGTTTTCCCAGAAGCTCGGCAGGGGTTTTTTTGGTGGTGAAGGGTTTATCATGCAGAAAGTAGAAGGAGATGGAATGGCTTTTCTGCATGCAGGGGGTACAATTATTGAAAGGCAACTGACTTTGGGTGAAAGCCTGCGGGTGGATACCGGTTGTTTGGTCGCCTTTACCCGGGATGTGGACTATGATATTGAGATGGTACGCGGGGTAAAAAACATGTTTTTTGGTGGGGAAGGGCTATTCTTCGCACGTCTGCAAGGCCCTGGTACCGTTTGGATACAATCGCTGCCCTTCAGCCGACTGGCAGATCGTGTGTTGCGTGCTTCAAGTAATTATGGCAACAGAAAAGATGAGGGCAGCGTACTCGGTGGCCTCGGCAACCTGCTGGACGGGGATGGTTGGTAGTCGCTGCTGCCCCGTCACAGTAAACTAAAAGAATGTTTAAACTGAAGATTTAATGTCAACGCCCCGTACGGTTGCTTTCCATACATTAGGGTGTAAGCTCAATTATTCCGAGACTTCTGCGATTGGCCGTCAGTTTGAGAAGGCGGGATACCAGGAGGTGGGATTCGGGGACGGGGCGGGTATTTATATCATTAATACCTGTTCGGTGACGGATTTTGCCGACCGGAAATGTCGGAAGGTAGTGCGTCAGGCCCTGCGTCGCTCGCCGGATGCACTGATTGTTGTGGTAGGCTGTTATGCGCAGTTAAAACCCGAAGAAATTGCCAACATCCCTGGCGTAGATCTGGTACTGGGGGCTGCCGAAAAGTTCCGTATTCTGGATTTCATCGATGATTTGAGCAAGTCGCCGGGTAAGGGCCTGGTCGTTGCGGGCCATGTTAAGGCGGCCAATTCATTTTCTGAAGCATTTTCTTTTGGTGACCGTACGCGCTCTTTTTTAAAAGTGCAGGATGGCTGCGACTATAAGTGTACTTTCTGTACGATTCCTCAGGCACGTGGCGGCAGCAGAAGCGATACGATCGAAAATGTAGTGCGCAATGTTCGGGAAATTGCAGGGCTTGGCGTCAAAGAAATTGTGCTCACGGGGGTGAATATCGGGGATTTTGGCAATGGTACAGCGGTAATCGAAGGAACCCATCCAAAAAAAGAAGCGCTCTTTATTGACCTGATCCGCGATTTGGACACCGTTGGACCGATCAGCCGATATCGGATCTCTTCGATAGAGCCAAATTTATGTACAGATGAAATTATTGGGTTTGTAGCCCAATCAGCGCGCTTTGTGCCACATTTTCACATGCCTTTACAGTCGGGAAGCAATAAAATCCTGCGCATGATGCGTCGCCGTTACCTTCGGGAGCTTTATGCCGAAAGGGTAAAGCGCATTAAGGCCCTGATGCCACATGCATGTATCGGGGTAGATGTAATTGTTGGGTTTCCGGGCGAAACAACGGAAGATTTTCTGGAAACCTATCACTTTTTGAACGAACTGGATATCGCTTACCTCCACGTATTTACGTATTCGGAGCGTTCGAATACCCCGGCGGCGGAAATGGAGGGAGTGGTGCCGGTCGAGGAACGCCGCAGGCGTAACGACATACTTACCATACTGAGCGTTAAAAAACGCAGGCATTTTTATTCCCATCATATTGGTTCGGTACGTGAAGTACTTTTCGAACACTCAAAGACACCAGGTATGATGACGGGGTTTACAGATAACTATATCAAGATTGAAACAGCTTTACAGCCGGAACTGATCAATACTATCTTGCCGGTACGGCTTCAGGGTTTTTGTGGGGAAGATATGCTGGAAGCTTCCCTTGAGACTTCTTCCAGTATTTTATAAATCCTATCTGCGGCATCGTCCCAGGAAAAATGCGACCGCTGTAACCGGCCTTTTTGGATTAAGGATGAACGCAATGCCGGATTTTCCCATAATTGCCACATTGCGTGTGCGATAGCCTCCTCGTCGAAAGGGTTGACCAGGAGGGCGGCATTACCAGCTACTTCCGGGATGGATGCGCTGTTGGAAGCGAGGATAGGGACCTCGCTGAACATAGCTTCGAGGACAGGAAGTCCAAAACCTTCGAAGAGGGGCACGTAGGTCAGGGCGAGGGCAGCACCTAATACCCCTGGGAGGGTTTCTTCCGGGAGGTATCCCAAAAAGCAAATGTCCTCTTGGAAAGGAGCGGATTTCCAGGCGCTGAAAATTTCGCTCGTCTGCCATGCCATACGGCCACCGATGAGTAATTTGACCTCTGTGCCGTAGAGTTGGCGAAAAAGATTATATGCAGCGATCAGCCGGGGAAGGTTTTTTCGGGGGTGCAAAGCGCCGAGATAAAAGAAATAAGGTTTTCCGGCTGCATATTTGTTCCGCAGATTTTGGATTTCAAAGGTATTCAATGGTTTAAATCCTTCCCGCCCACCATTGGGGACGACCACTATTTTTTCAGCAGGGAGCGCATATTGTTTTTCGATATCTTGTTTCACAAAATCAGAAACGGTAACGATTTTACTGGCCCGATGAAGGTACTGGGGGGTAAAATGCGTGTAAAAAGCACGAACGATCCTGGGTACTTGCCCTGGATAATGTCGGAATGCCAGGTCGTGTACAACCATGACGGTTGGGGTTTGACTTCGTAGGCTTAGGTACCCATCGGGCGAAAAGAACACGTCTGCTTTTATTGTTTTCAATATTACAGGGAGACGGCCTTCGAACCAGAGGTACCAAAGAACAGGATGTCTTGCAGGAGGGGATACCACGATTGGATGGACATTAGGGCCAAAAACAAAACGTGGGTCATAAGGGCGGTCAAAAAGGAAGAAGAACTCGTCCTGCGGGTGGGCTGCAGCCCAGCGTCTGCAAATTTCATAGGTGTACCATCCCAGGCCTTCCAATTTGCCCGGCAGTAAAAAGCGTGTATTGATAGCAATACGCATAGGCGGTTAATCATCAAGTGCTTCAATTTCCGGATCACTTAAGCTGAGCGGCAGGATTTCCTGTCTTGCCAAAGTACACCAGGGGCATGTTTTTGTTCCACATCCCCGGTAGAAGTCGTGGTTAATTATACGGGTATAAACTTCTGGGATCAACGTACGCATCATCTGGACATCTTCAGGTTGGAATGAAATCCTCTGTACTTTAAAATCCGCCCGGAGGTCTGGTTCCAGGTAAACTACTTCTCCAAAGGTGACAGATCGGGAAGATCGGTCGAGGGCTTCAAAAAGCAATTTGTAGAAAACCAGCTGACGCCAGTAAGTCCCGCCGAAAGGGTTGGATGGGGAGGGGCTGTAGGTACGGTCATCAGCATGACGCCCTGTTTTATAGTCCACCACGCCAATGCTGAGCGTGGGGTGGTATTCGATTTTGTCTATCGTGCCGGTCATCGGCACGCCATCTACTTCTACTTGTCTGACTGTGTATTCTACGCTCACTTCTTTATGCCAATGCCCGATATTTTGACGGTACAGTAATTCCAGTGCCCGTTTTCCCTGTTCCAGGTAGGAATGAAAAGCTGTAGGGGTCAGAACCCCCTTTTTTTTGAGCAGTGCTTCGGTGAAATATCCCAGGAAAGTTTGCAGCGGAGGGAATGCTTTATCTTTTGCACTGCGCATACTCAGGAAAAGCCGTTTCATTGCAAGGTGCATGGCCTGGCCATAGACAGCAGCATCGCCCGGCAATTGAGGGGCGTGGACGATATAGTTGAAATAGAATTCCAGTGGGCAGTTTAGGAAGCTGTTCAGTGCCGAGATACTGAGCCGGAAATTACGGAGCTGTGTATCCGCCAGAGATTTTTCTAAACCGGGTAAGTCAGGCGGAGTGGAATTTTGGATCAGGGAAATTTGAGCCTCTTGTACTTCTTTTGCAGGTACCGAAACACGTTGGAGGCTTCCGGGAAACTTGTCCAGGAGTTCATCAATAAAGCGTGCCGGGTAGAGTGGTTTGCCCTTTTCGTTTTGTCGGGCAAACGAGATGTAGAGGCCTTGCCCGGCACGGGTCATTGCCACATAAAACAGGCGTCTGCGCGCTTCCATTGCATCTTCTTCCGCGAACCAGGAGAGGGTTTCCGGAAGCTGAAAGCTGCCGGAGGGGTTGCGGCTAAGGGGTTCCCATCGTTCCTTTACGACATCTAAAATAAAAACATGGGCGAATTCCAGTCCTTTTGCACTATGTGCAGTCAATAGCTGTACTCCTTCGGCGAGCTGTGACTGCTGGAAAAATGGCAGGGGGATTCCATTGTCTTTCATGCGTTCGATGAGCTGGAAAAACCCTTCGAGGTTCATTCCATTGTATCGCTGGCATTCCTCATAGACAAAGGTCAGGAAATTAAACAAGCATTCGGTCTGCAGGGCGGGGCGATGGTTGTCGTTGATGGAGGCGGAGGTGATTCCTGTTTGGTTGATGAGTAGTTCCAGGAGAGCTGGGAGGGTAACATTAGCTGCTGAATTGATGAGGGATTCGAGGATTCTGGCTGCTTTTAGGATATTCTGCGGGCAGGACAATGCCAAATTTTGGATAAACGAAGGATCCTGAACTGCGATTCTCCAGGGCAGGGGGTTATTTTCTCTGATTTGGTTTATAGCGAAGCTGATTTTTGCGATATCCAGGGACGTATTATCCCAAAAGCGGAAATGGAGTATTTTAAAGAGCAAAGCTTCTCCGGAATGGGGCATTCTTGCTTCGTGGCGAATATAGTCCAGGATTTGGGTAATCTTTTCGATAACCGGCTCGTGGAGCAGGTCTATACTCCGTTTTGCCGTGTATGGGATATTTTTCTTTATCAACAGTTGGTTGAGTAATTCGGCCTGTTTGTGCTGGGCATAGATGACTGCGATTTCGTTGGCCGGTCGTCCGGCACCGAGGAGGGATTCAATTTGCTGGACGACATGAACGGCTTCCTGAAGCCGGTTGGGGTATTCCCGGATTACCGGTTGGTCATGGGAATATCGTCGTTGGGGGTTGGCTGCGGTGAGGAATTTTTTTGCACCGGGGATGAAATTGAGTAATCGGATATGGTTTTTCTGGATGAGGGTATCTGCCCAGTCGAGGATATTCTGAGAGGAGCGGTAGTTTTCAGTGAGCGTCATGACTTCGAGATTTTCTGCGTATTGGTTGCGAAAATCGAGGAGATTTTTTAGCCGTGCGCCCTGAAATTCGTAGATGGACTGGTCGTCGTCCCCGACGATAAAGACATTGGGGTTTTGCCAGAAGCTGATGAGTTTAAGGAGGATTTCATTTTGTGCGCCATTGGTATCCTGGTATTCGTCCACGAGGAAATAGAGGTAACGTTCCTGATAATTGCGTAGTAAAAACGGATGGCGGTCGAAAGCCCTCAGCACCCATAGAACCATATCTTCGTAATCGTATCTTTTTGATGTGGTTTTTAGTGCTTCGTACACCGGGTATAAATCTGCAGCGGCGCAAAGCTGAGCCATGCGGAGTTGTGTCTCTTCTATTTTATGGATTTTCAAGTCCCCTTTTTGGAAAGGGCCATTTTTTCTTTGATAACGGAATTCGGGGCGGTCCGGAAGTTGTTTCAACCATTCCTGTACGGCATGTTTGATAAATTCAGGCGTCCAGTCTTCTGTGTTCATGCGTTGGAAGAGTAGTTGTAAGCCCTTTTCGTGGAAATAGGGATCCCGGGCTCCTCTGTAGAGTATATGGCCTGGGGATAATCCATCTATGGTTTTTCTGATTAGGTCAATGCGTTCCAGGTCGCTGAGGGGCTGGAGATCATTGCTGCCAAAGTACTCTGAATGGTCGCGGATTACCGCATTGCAGAATGCATGGAAAGTAAAAATATGAACGCGATGGGCAGCGGGTCCTATAAATAGCCTCAAGCGCTCGCGTATTGCGGCGATACCGGCGTCGGTGAAGGTCAGGCAGAGGATATTTTCCGGAAAGGTATCCGTTTCGAGCAGAATACGGCCTATTCTGGCGGCAAGGAGCTGTGTTTTTCCTGTACCCGGGCCTGCGACGACGAGCATTGGCCCGTCGAAGTGTCCGGCGGCACTTTGTTGAACGGAGTTGAGTTTTGCCAATTCCTGCAAAAAAAAATCGTTATAGGACTGTCGGTTGTACGTATTTTCCATAGGCGTGAATCGCGGGATATGGGCAAGTATTGAGCTTATTGTAACGCTACTCCCCGTCAAATCGCAGGTTGAAACGCTCTGCAAGGATTTTCACAGCGGGGTTTCTTTCGTACATATTCATCAGTTTTTCTTTATTGCCGAGGATTTTAGGAATTTTTACAGCAGAATGACCTTCGCTGCGTTTTATGGTGATGTTGAGGGTAAGGTCTTGTTTGCCAAAACGGTCGCGCAGGGCGGTCATGAGCGGACGTTCTTCTTTAAGGGCGTTTTCGATGAGGGCGGAAGTGACCTGTACCAGTACCTGTTCCCCTTGGAGGAGGGGGTGGAGGCCATGGAGTAAATTCCGGGTGGTTTCCTGGGCGATGTTTTCTATATAAGTATCCCATAGCATAGTTAGGTTTTCCTGGGACAAGGGGAGCAAATCTGCTGTTTTTTTTGTGTTGGAGTCCAGGTCGTGGCTATATATTTGGTCAAGGCGCGGTGTTGCGCTGAGATGGGCCGAAGCTCCCCACACCTGTTGGTCCGATCCAATTGTCGGGTTGGAGGGGGCAGGAGGTTCAGATGCGGGTTGTTCGGCTTTAGAACCGTTTATTTCTTTTTTTTGTGGTGCCGGGATATCCGGGTAGTGGTTTTCATCTGAAGGTACTGGTGCAACCAGCGGTGTTGGCGGGTCATTCAGGGCTGGGTTGGGTTCAGGCTTTTTTTTTTCTTCCGATGCCGGTGCGAAAGGAGTTGTTTCGACTACCCGCAGGATATAGACAAGTTTGATGAGGCAGAGTTCTGTATGGAGCCGTTTATTGCGGGCCAGTTTGTAGTTGACATCGCACTCGTTGATGAGGTTGAGCGCTGTCAGCAAGAGGGATGCTGGCGTCAGAATGGCCTGGCGTGCATAGCGTTCGCGCAGGCTTTGGCCGACTTCGAGTAGGCTAAGGGTTTCAGGATCTTTGCAAACCAGGAGATTGCGCAAGTGTTCTGCGAATCCGTTGAGGAAGAGATCGGGTTCGAAACCTTTGCGCAGGATATCATCGAAAGTAAGGAGGACGGAAGACAGGTCTTCTATGAGCAGGTAGTCTGTAATTTTGAAGAAATAGTCATAGTCCAGGACGTTGAGGTTCTGAATGACGTGGTCGTAGTCAATCCGCTTTCCGGCAGAAGTTGCCATGCGGTCGAAAATGGAGAGGGCATCGCGCAGTGCGCCATCGGCTTTTTGTGCGATGATATGGAGCGCTTCGGGGTCTGCCTGGATGGATTCGCGTTGACAAATCTGTTCCAGATGTGCGGCGATTTCGGGGACCTGGATACGTTTGAAATCAAAGATCTGGCATCTCGAAAGAATGGTAGGGATAATTTTATGTTTTTCCGTTGTGGCGAGGATAAAAATCGCATAAGGGGGGGGCTCTTCAAGGGTTTTGAGGAAAGCATTGAATGCCTGTGCGGAAAGCATGTGTACCTCATCAATAATAAAGACTTTGTATTTGCCTTGTTGAGGTTGGAAGCGCACCTGATCAATCAGGCTCCGGATGTTCTCAACGCTATTGTTTGAGGCGGCATCGAGTTCTATGATATTGAAAGAGGCATTTTCGTTAAATGCTTTGCAGGATGGACAGGTATTACAGGCCTCGAAATCCTCGCTGACCTGCGTACAATTGATTACTTTGGCGAGAATACGTGCACAGGTTGTTTTACCGACGCCCCGGGGTCCGCAAAACAGAAAGGCGTGTGCCAGTTGTCCATTGCGCAGGGCGTTTTTCAAAGTCTGCGTAATATGTTCCTGCCCGACGACATCTTCGAATCGGGCGGGACGGTATTTTCTTGCAGAAACAACAAATTGGCTCACGCTGTGGTTTGATTTTTTCAAAGGTACGACGATTCATCCATCCATTTTTGAAAAAAATGGAAGCGTTGCGAAGGTAAGATTTTACGCGTTGTGGAAAGGCTTTTTTTATGGGGCGCAGTATATCGCCTTTATTGCGACGGGATCAGATTGGGCTAAAAACGGCTTTTTCTGCCCACAAGATGCTTTTTTCGGTCACACAGCCCGGCTATTTTCCCTCAAAAGCTTTTGTGTGAACGAAAAATAGCGCAATTTTCCCACCACGCTGACCTGTTGAAACTGGTCTAATGGGAAAAAGCGGTACATTGTTCCCATTGGCGGCCCGTCACGACAAGGCTTTTTTGAGTACGGGGCCCCTTAGTAGCGGGGTAAATCGTACGGTTGTTGGTTATTTTGAAAAACGTCATTAAACATTAGCTGAATATGCGAATCGCCCTTGCACAGGTAAATATTCACGTAGGTAATTTCACTGCCAATGTTGAAAAAATGTTGCGGTATATTTCGGGCGCCAGGGAAATGGGTGCTGATGTGATATGTTTCCCCGAACTGAGCACCTGCGGATATCCACCGAGGGACTTTCTGGGCTTTGACGATTTTGTTCGGGAAGCCGAAAGCAGTGTTTTGGCACTGGCAAAAGCTGCACAGGGTATTGCGGTGGTTGTTGGCTCCGTAACGCGCAACCCCAGGGCCGAAGGTAAAGACCTTTTTAATTCCGCATACTTTCTGGCCGATGGTACGGTCCGGCAGATACAGCACAAGGCGCTTTTACCGACGTACGATGTCTTTGACGAGTACCGCTATTTTGAGCCGGCCACGGATTTCCGGGTGATTGAATATCGGGGCAAGCGTATTGCGCTGACGATTTGCGAAGATATCTGGAATGTGGGCAACGAGAATCCCCTTTACACGGTATGTCCGATGGATGTTTTGCAGGTGCAGGCCCCGGATTTCATGATTAATATTTCAGCTTCCCCATTTGCTTATGATCATGGCGAGGAGCGCATTCATGTGATCCGTGCAAATGTCGAACGATACAATGTCCCGGTATTTTACGTCAACCATATCGGGGCGCAGACCGAGCTTATATTTGAGGGAGGGTCCATCGTAATGTCGCCCGACGGGATAGTTTTTGATGAGATGCCTTATTTTGAGGAATGCCTGCGGGTATATGATCTGGACGAGGTGATGAAGGGGGGGTGCGACGCGACACTTCCAAAGGAAAAAAATCGGCTCATTCACGATGCGCTGATTCTTGGATTGCGGGATTATTTTGCCAAAACAGGGCTTAGGCGCGCTATTCTGGGGCTTTCCGGGGGTATTGACTCTGCCCTCACGCTAGTGCTTACAGCAAGGGCGATAGGCCCAGACAATGTCCGGGTCTTGCTCATGCCTTCCCGGTTTTCCTCTGATCATTCAGTCAGCGATGCCCGTCAGCTTGCCGAGAACCTCGGCGTACAGTACGATATCATCCCGATCCAATCCGTTTTTTCAGCGTATGAGCAGCTGCTCGCGCCGTTTTTTACCGGTAGGTCTTTTGACCTCACCGAGGAAAACCTCCAGGCCAGGATCAGGGGGATGCTGCTGATGGCTTTTTCCAACAAATTTGGCAATATCCTGCTCAATACCAGCAACAAGAGCGAGATTGCGGTAGGTTATGGCACGCTGTACGGAGATATGTGCGGGGGGCTTTGTGTGATAGGGGATGTATATAAAACCGAAGTATATGCCCTTTGCCGTTTCATCAACCGGGAAGGGGAAGTTATCCCTGAAAATATATTGCTCAAGGCCCCTTCAGCCGAGTTGCGGCCGGATCAAAAGGACAGCGACAGCCTGCCCGATTACGATATTCTGGATCAAGTCCTTTTTCAATATATCGAGATGCAACAAGGCCCGGAAGCAATTATTGCACAAGGTTATGATGAGACACTTGTACGCCGGGTACTGCGGCTTGTAAATATCAATGAATTCAAACGGCATCAGACTGCACCGATCCTGAGGGTTTCGCGAAAGGCCTTCGGTATGGGGCGCAGGATGCCGATTGAAGGGAAATATCTGAGTACGTGATTTCGTCTGGAGCTTAAAGGCCATTAACAAGACTTTTGGCAAAAAGCCTAATGATTTTTTTCTGATATTTGCCGCCAAAATAAAATAAAGCTATGGCCGGAGAAAAGATTATCTTTTCCATGGAGGGCGTGAACAAAATTTACCCCCCCAATAAGCAGGTGTTAAAAAACATCTGGCTTTCCTTTTTTTATGGTGCAAAAATCGGCGTTCTGGGCCTCAACGGCTCCGGAAAATCTACTCTGCTGAAAATTATTGCCGGGTTAGACCAGAATTACCAGGGCCGCATCACTTTCGATGGCAGTTATAAAATCGGTTATCTTGAGCAGGAACCCCTGCTCGACGATACCAAGACGGTACGGCAGATTGTCGAAGAAGGAGTACAGCATATTGTGGATATGCTCCGGGAATACGAGGAAATCAACCTCAGGCTCGCCGAGCCGATGGACGATGACGAAATGATGCGCATCATCGGGCGCCAGGGTGAGCTTATGGAACAACTCGACCATGCCAATGCCTGGGAGCTCGACCACAAGCTCGAGACAGCGATGGAGGCTTTGCGCTGTCCGGAAGAGCAAACGCTCATCCAGGTCCTCTCCGGCGGTGAACGCCGCCGGGTGGCATTGTGCCGCCTCCTTCTGAGCAATCCTGATATCCTGCTCCTCGACGAACCCACCAACCACCTCGATGCAGAATCGGTTGACTGGTTAGAACAATACCTCAAAAATTTCCCCGGTACGGTTATTGCCGTGACCCACGACCGCTATTTCCTCGACAACGTTGCCGGCTGGATTCTTGAACTCGACCGGGGAGAGGGTATCCCCTGGCATGGAAATTACTCTTCCTGGTTAGAACAAAAGGCGAAACGCCTGGAGCAAGAAGAAAAGTCCGAGAGTAAACGGCGAAAGACCCTGGAGCGGGAACTGGAATGGATTAAAATGGCACCTAAAGCCCGGCAGGCAAAGGGTAAAGCCAGGTTAAATGCCTATGATAAGCTGGCGCAGGAGGAAACAAAAGAAAAAGAAGCCCGTCTTGAGCTTTTCATCCCGAACGGCCCCCGTCTTGGCGATAAGGTGGTGGATTTGAACGGCGTGGGTAAGGCTTTCGGCGACAGGATCTTATTTGAAAATCTCAATATCGCCATTCCTAAAAATGCAATTGTAGGTATTATTGGCCCCAACGGTGTTGGGAAAAGTACCTTGTTCAGGATTATCATGGGGCAGGAAACACCGGATACCGGCGAGGTAATCATTGGGGATACCGTCAAGCTTTCCTATGTGGACCAAAGCCATGCAGAGCTGCAGAATGGCGAAAAAACAGTTTTTGATGTCGTATCCGGTGGCCAGGATCTGATTACCGTAGGCAAGGCAACGGTAAATGCCCGTGCTTATCTTAGCCGATTTAACTTCAGCGGTCCTGATCAGCAAAAAAAAGTGGGGGTTCTCTCCGGCGGCGAACGCAACCGTATCCACCTTGCCATGACACTGCGCGAGGGAGGCAACGTGCTCCTTCTTGACGAGCCGACCAACGATATTGATATCAATACCCTTCGTGCGCTTGAAGATGCCCTGGAAGATTTTGCGGGCTGCATCCTCGTCATCTCGCACGACCGCTGGTTTATTGATCGGCTCGCCACACATATTATCGCTTTCGAAGACGATGCGCAGGTCGTTTTCTTCGAAGGGAATTACTCTGATTATGAAAAAGCCAAAAAAGAGCGTTTGGGCGATATTACGCCCCATCGGCCCCGGTTCAAAAATGTCATAAACCGCTAAGCGGGATTTAGCGGCAGGGGGTACCAAATTCGGTGGAGACAGGTGGGGGCTTGGAATCTACTTCTTCCATTTGATATTGCAGCCGCCGCTGGGATATTGGGTTTCGCTCACCGGCTTTCCCGTCAGGACGGCATCAATCGCTTTGCGGAGGTCGGTACCTGTGAGGGGTATCTGGTTTCCCGGGCGCGAATCGTCCAGCCTTCCCCGATATGCCAGGGCAAGGTTGTTGTCGAAGAGGTAGAAATCCGGCGTGCAGGCTGCATCGTAATTTTTGGCTACCTCCTGGTTTTCATCGTAGAGATATGGAAAGGTGTACCCTGCCTCCGCGGCGGTCACCTTCATTTTGTCGGGGGCATCTGCGGGATAATGCTGTGCATCATTTGAGCTTATGCCGACGAAACCCACGCCCTTTGGCTGATAATCCTTCGCAAGGCGTACAATTTCAGGGTTGACATGGATTACGTAGGGACAATGATTGCAGAGGAACATGACGAGGGTCGCTTTTTCTCCCCGAATATCTTCAAGGCGCATAATTTTTCCGGAGATGGTGTCCGGGAGTTCAAAATCCGGAGCCTGGGTGCCCAGGGGGATCATGTTGGAAGGTGTAAAAGCCATAAATTATGGTGTATTTATTTTGAGCAATCCTGGTTAATGCCAAGTACATACCTGCCCACAACATCTATTTTAGGGGCGGTATTTGAGCCTGCGAAGCCCTGGATCATTTCATTTTTGAGTTTTTCACTGGCCAGCCTGGCCATTTGTTGAGCAATGGGCATATAGGACCAGTGCCAGTGTTCCTCGTTATAGCCATAAGGCCTTTCTTTTCCTTTGGGCGAGTAGGGTTGACAAAATCCAAATTTAGGGCCGTTTTGGGTAAGCCAGTCGTGGATTTTTTTTCCCTGGCCATTGCGAAACCAGGCTGGGTTAAGATCGTTCAGGTCAATATCCGTACCCCAGTGGTGACGTGATGAGCCGGGCATGGCGCTGTATTCCAGGATTTTCAATGCCCTGTCAATAGGGTCGGGATAAGCTGTTGCGGCATTTTTGCCATTTTCGATTGTCCTTGCCCCGGTCCATTTGGCTTCCCATATACCTTTCTGGGCTTCGAAGTTCCTGGTTGCGGAAATGATGCGCAGTTGGATGCTGTCCTTAGCTGCTGCTGCGTGCATTTTCTTAAAAGCCTCATAGGTTTCTTTGCGTAAGTACATACCTGTGCGACTGGCATATCGTGCTTCGATGACGACAAAATCCGGATGTTGGGTTGGATCAAACTTTCCCATGAGTTCTTCGATCGAATACCGGTGAGGACTATTTTCGGGAATAGCTGGGGCGGTACCGCGCGGAGTTCCATCCTGTAGGAGCATGGTCCATGGAAAGGATAGGGAACAAAGGATGGCCAAGATTTTTATGTTCATTGAAAATCAATTTTTACTACCGTAAACTGCCGGGGGCAAAGAAATTGTATTTACACAATCCGTATGGGATTGTTGCGGGCGAAAAATAGCGATTTTCCTGTCGCGCCACCCCGTCATAACAAGGCTAATATTCAAAATTCATTTGTTCGCAGGGGTATCCGAAGAAAAACTTTTCTTTGATCAATCTTGCTGTTTGTGGGGGTACCATAGGCGTCCAGTCGGTTCGGCCTGCACGGATCAGGGAAAGGACTTGTTTGGAAAAAATATGGAGAATATTTTTGTCAAAATATTCGATATCAATAATTTGTCTGTTTTTCTGGAGGTGTTGTACCAGGAATTTAGCCCCTTCGGGTATCGGCATATTTTTGGCGGTCATAAGTTCGCCACTGCCTTCGAGGAGGGCGGGATATACGAATATCTTCAGGTTTTTGGAAAAAAGTACGCCAAATGCCGCCAGGAGGTGTCCCTGCTGATTGTTTTCGAAAGTATGGGTGATGTACTCCAGTAAAGTCTGGACACCTAAAACGAGGGCGATGGTATCGGTGCGGAACGTTGAGAAATATGCGGAGACCTGCTGGTGGGTGTTAAAATTAGAAATCATAACTGTTTGGCCCAGGGCATTGAGCAGTTCGGCACGGTCGAGGAAATCCCGTTCGTCAATGGGGCCGTTTTTCTGGAGGTTGTCGAGGGTGATTTCGGTAAGGACTGTACAGCGTTTGGGGTCGGCTTCCGGTTCTTGCAGGAACTGGCGCTGGGCAGATTGGATCATATCCAGGTTGACGAGGGTTGGGGGTCGGAAGGATCCGCGGACGATGAGGAGTTGTTTTTTGTACAGGAATTCGGATGGGTGTATATTTTGACCATTTGGGCCAAACATTGCGACGTTTGAGAGCTGATTTTTGACTAAATAGAGGCTCAGGATGCGGTTGTCCACCTGTAAGAAATCCGGACCGGTGAGGCGGACCATGTCTATCTGCACTCTTCCCTGCAGGCCATCGAGCAGGGATTGCAAGAGGGTTTCAGGGTCTTTAGCGTAACGGAAGCAGGCATAAATCAAGTTAACGCCGAGGATGCCGATGGCTTGCTGCTGAAGCTGGTTATCGTTATCGAGCATCTGTGCGTGGATGACAAGGTCATTTGGTCTTCCGCCCGGCTGGAGTTGAAAGCGGATTCCCAGCCAGCCATTGCCTTTGATTGTGCGTTGGAAATTGATAGCGGCTACGGTATCGGCGAAGACGAAGAAATTGCATGCCGGCCTTTCGTTTCGGAGCCTTTTGTCCATCAGGTCAAATTCATGGCCCAGCATTTTATAGATGCGGCTTTCGCAGACGTATCGGCCACTGGGTTCGGGACCATAGATTTCGTCGGAGTACGTTTTATCGTAAGCCGACATCGTTTTTGCGATTGTCCCGGCAGCAGCACCCACCTGAAAAAAGTACCGGGCCACTTCCTGGCCGGCGCCGATTTCGGCGAAAGTGCCGTAGATGGTGGGATCGAGGTTGATTTCGAGGGCTTTTTGTTCGGTTTCGAGTAATTGGCGCATAATCCAGGAATAAACGTTTTCGGATATTTGAACGTTTTTCCCTGGTAAGATGTTGAAAACCCGTTTCTGCAATTGGTTTTGCTTAAATTTGCCGGATATTTTTCAGGGTAGTTCAAAATACTATTTTAAGGCGCAAGCCGCCAGGTGACCTGGTATTGTGTGCAAAGGTACTTTTGCCGCTGAAGGCAGTAACTACTTCCAAATAATATTTTAAATAAAAACAGGGTTTGCTCGAAACTTTGTTTCGCTACGGGAGGCAAAGAAATTTTTTTACATGACCTTATCAAGTCTAATACAGTTAAAGATATATGTTTCCGGAGTATGATGTAATTGTGGTAGGGGCTGGGCATGCCGGATGTGAAGCGGCGGCGGGTGCGGCCAATTTGGGTTCAAAGGTTTTACTGGTGACCATGAACATGCAGACGATTGCGCAGATGTCGTGCAACCCTGCGATGGGTGGGGTTGCGAAAGGACAGATCGTCAGGGAGATTGACGCTTTGGGGGGCTATTCCGGTATTGTGACAGACCATACGATGGTACAGTTTCGGATGTTGAATCAGTCGAAAGGCCCTGCCATGTGGAGCCCGCGGGCACAGAGCGACCGGATGTTGTTTGCGCGGAAGTGGCGGAATATGCTTGAGGCCCATCCCAACATTGATTTTTGGCAGGAAATGGCTTCGGGGCTTTTGGTGAAAGGAGGCCGTGTTTGTGGTATCCGCACGGGTATGGGGCTGGAAATACCGGGTAAAGCGGTAGTCCTGACCAATGGGACGTTCCTCAACGGGGTTATCCATATTGGAGAGAAACAATTTGGCGGCGGCAGGGCAGGAGAAAGTGCGGCACGGGGTATTACGGAGCAGTTGATCGAATTGGGCTTTGAGGCGGGCCGGATGAAAACGGGTACCCCACCTCGTGTGGACGGCCGTACGATTCGCTATGATTTGATGGAAGAGCAGCCTGGGGACGAGGTGCCGGGAAAATTTTCCTATACCGAGACGCCCCGGCCGATGCGGCAGTTGCCTTGCCATATCACCTACACCAGTCCGGAAGTACACGCAATGCTGCGGACTGGGTTTGACCGCTCCCCCATGTTTAATGGGAGAATACAAGGATTGGGACCGCGCTATTGCCCGTCAATTGAAGACAAGATTGACCGCTTCGCCGATCGTGAACGGCATCAGTTGTTCGTAGAGCCGGAGGGGTGGGATACCTGTGAGGTATATATCAATGGCTTTTCTTCTTCTTTGCCGGAGGATGTGCAGTATAAGGCATTGCGCCGGATCCGTGGGTTTGAGGAGGTGAAAATGTTCCGGCCGGGCTATGCTATCGAATATGACTATTTTCCGCCTACGCAGCTCGGACTGGGCCTGGAAACCCATCTGGTCAAAAACCTCTTTTTTGCAGGTCAGATTAATGGCACTACCGGGTATGAAGAGGCAGCATGCCAGGGACTGATGGCTGGTATCAACGCCCATCTGGCCGTAATAGAGGAAGAACCCTTTATTCTGAAGCGTTCTGAAGCTTATATCGGGGTTTTGATTGATGACCTTATCAATAAAGGCACGGAAGAGCCTTACAGGATGTTTACTTCGCGTGCAGAATATCGTATTTTGCTGCGTCAGGACAATTCTGACCTGCGTCTTAGCCCACGCGCCGAAAAATTAGGTGTGATGGGCATGGAGGGCCGTATGGAACGGGTGCGGCGAAAGGAATATGCTGCGAAAGAGATTACTGATTTTCTGGAGGGTTTCAGTATTGCGCCAGACCAGGTAAATGGGTTTCTGGAAAGCGAGGGAAGCACTCCGATCCGGCAAAAAGTCAAACTCGACACTATCTTGCTGCGTCCGAATATCAGCCTGGCACAGCTCCGTACGGTTATTTCCGGGCTCGATACTTTTTTGACGAGCTTTGACCCCGAGTTTGTCGAACTTGCGGAGATTAATATGAAGTATGCGGGTTATATCCGCAAGGAACAGGAAATGGTCGAAAAAATGAGCCGTCTGGAGGAAGTCCGCCTCTGGGAGGATTTCGACTACCGGGCTATCGGGGCGCTTTCCAAGGAAGCGCGGGAGAAGTTGTCCGTTATGCGTCCGCGTACGATCGGGCAGGCCAGCCGGATCAGCGGGGTATCGCCTGCAGATATCAGCGTACTGCTCGTACACATGGGTAGATGAACACTCACAATATTGTATTACTCAAAAATCTGGATTTATGCTATACACTATACTTAAACATGCACACTCTGGTTTTCGCTGGATGGTATTGCTGCTATTGCTGGCTGCTGTAGCGAATGCGATTATGAAATGGCGAAATGGAGCGTCTGTGAGCCAATCTGACCGCAGGCTCAACCTTTTTGCCCTTGTCTTTTCCCACCTTCAGTTTTTGATAGGGATAGTGTTGTATTTCATCAGTGAGCGGGTAGTGTTTTCCCCGGAGTCTATGAAGGTCGCGGTCAACCGGTTTTTTCTGGTCGAGCATCCATCGCTGATGATTTTTGCGGTCTTACTCATTACGATTGGATACAGCAGGGCTAAGCGCGCCACTTCCGACGCGATGGCCTTCCGCAGGACTTTCTGGTTTTATCTGGTGGGTTTAGTGCTGATATTACTGGGTATCCCCTGGCCGATGCAGGGCTATGGCACCGGATGGTTTTGATTTACGAAAGTGGTTTTTTGATGGTAAAGATTTTGTAATAGCTCAAATAACTAAAAAAAATAATGCCATTTGATTCAATGGCATTATTTTTTTTGTATTTTAGCGGCAGCTATGGGAGATATTTATTTACGGTTTCATGCCTTTTTTGTAAGGTAGTTATTCCACGTTCCGGTACGGCCTTTGCACAAAGGTCAATCCAATCTACCGGGATAAGATTCACAATAACTATTTAGTGGTGCGGGTGCGGTAAGGACGAAGGATTGCTATCCGGTCGGGCTGACTGGGTTGTTGCAATTTTTTCTGTGGGGCAAAAGGGTACGCACGACTTTCAGCGGCTTGAATTTTTTCATATATAAACATATACTCTCATGGTGATGCATAGTCAAAATGCAGGCGCATGGAGTTTATGCTGGGTTTTAATCGCAATAATAGCCAGTATCAACACATCTTCAGCCGCTTATTCCGGCAATAGCCTGTCTGTCCGGCAGCATATTGCCTTTTCTGTACATTCATTTGATTTGATTGCCCCCAGTCTGGGCAGCACCCAGGCCAACGTTTACGTAAAGCGTTATCTTGGGGAAGCACGCCCGGAGACCGAGCTAATCCTGGGGCGTGCAGAGGTCTTTTTTCCGGAGATTGAAGCCATACTGGAGGAGGGTGGGCTCCCGAACGCGCTCAAATACGTTCCTATGGTGGAGTCCACTTTGCTGCCGGGAGTTGTTTCCCGTGCGGGAGCTGCAGGTCTCTGGCAGATTATGCCTTCTACTGCCCGGTATCTTGGGCTTCGGGTGGAAGGTCAGGTGGATGAGCGTTTTGACCCCCATCTTTCCGGCCGTGCGGCAATAAAAATGCTGCAGGAGCTATATGCGGAATTCGGGGATTGGTTTCTGGCTTTGGCGGCGTATAACTGCGGACCTGGCAGGATGCGCAAGGCAATAACAAGAGCAGGGAGTAAAAATTACGAGCAGCTCAGCGTCTTTTTACCTAAGCAAACCCGTTGCTATATTTCCAAATACCTTGCCATTGCGCATGTTGCGCATCATTGGCAGCAGTATGGGTTAGAGCCTAAAAAGGACCCTCGTTTTTTTGAGGCCTATAATGCGGCACCACAAGAAAGCATATCCGTGAACATTGACGAGATACAGGGAAAGAAAGGTTGTGGCCTGGGTGAATTTCAGGAGCTGGCCCCCGATGGCGAAGGGGCGCCTGTTGCCGCGTCAGACCGTGGAACAGGGGGTATGCAACCCGTTCAACAATCAGCAGAAGAAGGAGGTGTTGCTGCAATCGAAGCAAGGGTCTGGCCGCTTTCTGGAAAACCAGCGGCGTTGAGCGAAAGGGCTTTCGGGCTTCGCGGGTTGTTTCGGAAGTATTTGTTATTGAGAAGAGAGATTGGGCAATTTTCCCTTGCGGAGCTCCAGCATGCTCTGCAGCACGAAGGGGCAATGGCCGTTCTGGATAACTTCATCGAAAAATATTTTCTGACCAGGCCGGTAAATAATGCATAGTTATCCCGGAGGAGTTGAGTTAATCTTTTCCGATTGTTTTCATAAGGGATTTCGGGAGCTCTTCTGCTGCCGGGAAGGCTACAATTTCTATCCTTCGGTTCTTTGCTTGTCCCTGCTGGGTTTCATTGGACATCAGCGGGGCGAACTGTCCTTTTCCGGCAGCGGTAAGCCGGCCTGAGTCTATTTCAAAGTCACGGATAAACGCCCTTGAAATTTCTGCTGCCCGCAGCACGGTATAATCCCATTCGTCGGATACTACTTTTCGGGGTACAGGCTGATTATCGTGGTGGCCAATGACCCATATAAAATACTGGGGGTAAACGGCAAGTACCCTGGCAACACTGCCGAGGATTTTTTTGCCCTGCAGTTCCACCTTATTCGTGATGCCTGGCTTAAAGAGCGCCTGTTCATCCAGGACTATCCTTAGCTGTTGGTCTTCCAGGATTAGCGAGTAAGTATTTTGCGGATACTGCTGTAAGGAATCTTTCAGGGATTGCAGGAGCCGTTCCAGTCCGGCGTTTCGGTTTGCTAAAATAGAATCAAGCGTAAGGATCAGCAGTTGCTGGGCGTTCATCAGGGAGTCTTTAATTTGGATCGCTGTACTCAGCCCGGCCTGAAGTTTAGTTGCCTGCGAACTGTTATTTTGCAACTCGGCTTTTAGCGTTTCTATTTTTGCCTGAAGCTGGCCCTGCATTACTGCCAGGGCATTATTTTCCCCTTTTTTTTCAGCGAGTTGCAGTTCGAGGGCCTGGATTTGCTTTTGAGCGGCCATCAGCTCGTCGCGGACGAGGGATATGCGGGTTTCGTAGGCTGCTGAAGTTTCGAGCAGTTTTTTTTTGCTGATACAGGCAGTAGAGGCCATGCACAGGAAAAGCAGCAAGGGCAGTATTTGTCGGTTCATAGCCCTATATTATTGCAGTCGGAAGCTAGCGGCACCCAGAAGGCCGATATCTGTGAATACGGAGACGCGGTAGAACCCTGGCCGTAAGCGGTCCTCGAGGTCGTGGGTAAAAGAAAGGCGCTGGCTTGCGGTAATATTCACATCCCTGGCTCTTGCGGCAATCAGCTCCACGACCTGCCCATTGACGACTGACTTAACGGGGATCCCGTTACCGGAAATTGGTACGCCCTGCTCATTGGTAATCACAAGGTAAAGCGGTCGGATTCCCCGGTATTTGTCGGGGATATTGGCCAGGTCGAAGGTCACGAGAATACGCCTGGCTTTGGAGGATTTAGCGGTAGCGACGGGTCTGCGTTGTTCTACTTCGACTTGAAAAGCGGTAGCCTGGAAGCTGGGCACGGTCATGCGCAGGAGTTCGTCCTGAATGGTTTGGTTAAGTTTGGCGAGTGCCGCTTTTTCGTCCTGAGCGATGGAGAGGTCGCGCTCCAGGTCTCCGGTACGTACCCTGAGGGAATCGTTTTCTGCCTGAAGTTGTCCGATGACGTTTTCCAATTCGGCCTTAGAGGTTAGGAGGACCTGGATTTCGGCGCGCAGGCTGTTGATTTGTGTGTTGGCATTGTTTTTGGCCCGGTTCGAAGCCTGGACGATTTTTTGTGCCCATTTAGCTTCGGAGGCTTCAAAAGATTCTTTTAGCGACCGATTCTCTGCGGAGAGGTCGAGATAGGCTTTTTGTAAGCTATCTACCTCCCAGGCCAGTTCTTCTTTAAGCCGGTTTACCCCGTCGAGTTCATTTTCTGCACGTTCCTTTTCCGTGCGTATATTCTTTACAGCGATGGTTTGCCTGATTCCTATGAAGCTTGCACCTAACAGGGCGAGCAGGAGGATAATGAGCAGTATTGGAGATTGTTCTCTTTTTTTCATGGTATTATATTGAAATCTTTTTGGGCAATCTTCACAACATCAATTATTTAAAAAAAGTGGCCGGGCTGTAAAAATAAAAAAAGATCGGAATTATTTTGTCGGGGATATAGATTATGATGTCTGGAGAACAGGAATACAGGAATATTGCATCAAGGGTTACATATTTCTTCTATACTGGCCGCCCACATTATAGAGGGCATGGGTGACCTGTCCGAGGGAGCAGTGTTTTGAGGTTTCCATGAGGGCTTCGAAGAGGTTTCCATTCTCCACTGCGGTCCTTTGAAGTTGGTCGAGCATAGCGGGTGCCCGATCTGCTTCGGCAGTTTTTAGCTGTTGAAGGGATGATATCTGGCCTTGTTTTTCTTCCAGGGTTGCACGGATGACCTCCTGGGGGAGTATAGTTGGGGAGCCTTCTTTACTGAGGAAGGTATTGACCCCGATGATCGGATATTCCCCGCTGTGTTTCAGGGATTCATAATAGAGGCTTTCTTCCTGGATTTTTGTACGCTGGTACATTGTTTCCATGGCGCCGAGCACGCCCCCGCGTTCGGAGAGGCGTTCGAATTCCAGGAGTACGGCTTCTTCTACCAGGTCGGTAAGGGTTTCGATGATAAAAGCGCCCTGCAGGGGGTTTTCATTTTTGGCCATTCCAAGTTCCCGGTTGATGATGAGCTGTATGGCCATGGCCCTGCGTACACTTTCTTCTGTGGGGGTAGTGATTGCTTCATCGTAGGCATTGGTGTGGAGGGAGTTACAGTTGTCGTAGATGGCGTAGAGGGCCTGTAGTGTAGTGCGGATATCGTTAAAATCAATTTCCTGGGCATGGAGGGATCTGCCGGAGGTTTGGATATGGTATTTGAGTTTTTGGGAGCGTTCGTTGCCACCATATTTGTATTTGATTGCTTTCGCCCAGATGCGCCGTGCGACCCTTCCGATAACGGCATACTCCGGGTCAACGCCGTTGGAGAAAAAGAAAGACAGGTTGGGGGCAAAGTCATCAATATGCATGCCCCGCGAGAGGTAGAATTCGACGAAAGTGAAGCCGTTAGACAGGGTGAAGGCGAGTTGGGTGATGGGGTTGGCACCGGCTTCTGCAATATGGTAGCCAGAAATAGAGACGGAGTAAAAATTGCGTACCTGGTTGCGGATGAAGTATTCCTGCATATCGCCCATCAGGCGGAGTGAAAATTCTGTTGAAAAGATACAGGTATTTTGGGCCTGGTCTTCCTTGAGAATATCTGCCTGGACGGTACCCCGCACCGCTGCGAGGGATGTTGATTTTATCTGTTGATAGACCTCTGGTGGCAGGACTTCGTCGCCGGTGATGCCCAGCAGTAATAAGCCGAGGCCATTATTGCCGGGGGGGATATCTCCCTTGTAGGCTGGTCTGGGCAGGCCCCTTTCGTCATAGCGTTCCCTGAGTTTTGCTTCTACCATGCGTTCGAGGCCGTGCTGCCGGATGTAGCGTTCGCATTGTTGGTCAATAGCAGCGTTCATAAAGAAAGCGGCAATAGTTGCAGCGGGCCCGTTGATGGTCATGGATACGGAGGTGCGGGGATCACAAAGATCAAAGCCGGCATAAAGTTTTTTGGCATCATCGAGGCAGCAGATGCTGACCCCCCGAGTTGCCGATTTTTCCGAAAATATCCGGTCGTTGGTCGGGGTCTTCACCATAAAGCGTGACAGAGTCAAAGGCTGTAGAAAGGCGGTTGGCCGGCATATTCAGGCACAAATAATGGAACCTGCGGTTGGTGCGTTCGGGGCCACCTTCCCCTGCGAACATTCTGGTGGGGTCTTCTTCTTGTCTTTTGAATGGGAAAACCCCTGCCGTGAAAGGGAAGGTGCCGGGCACATTTTCCTGCATCAGCCAGCGGAGGATATCCCCATGATTTTGGTAACGGGGCAGAGCGACTTTAGGAATTCGGGTATTCGCAAGCGAACGCGTAAAGGCGGGGACACGGATAGTATTGTCGCGTACCTGATAAGTGTATTCGTCGGCGGCGTACATCGTTTGTAAATTTTCCCATCCTTCCAGTATTTTTCTGCATTCCGGGTCCAGGAGTGTGGTGTTTTCCGTATGCAGATAATTTAATGCCTTGAGCGCATTGACTTTTTCCGGTACGTCTTCGTTATCGGTGAGCAGGTCTTTACTGATCTGCAGGCTGTATAAGTTACGGGCGATGGCCACTTGCCGATCTACAAAGCGATCATAGTGCCGGTTATTTTCTGCAATTTCTGCCAGGTAACGGCTTCGTTGAGGCGGGATGATGTAGATTTTTTCGCTCATTTCATTTGAGGGGGAGAAGTGCGAATGGAGCGGGGCACCTGTCCGTGTTTCGATCGCTTTGATTACAAGGGTATAGAGGGCATTCATGCCGGGGTCGTTAAATTGAGATGCGATCGTTCCGACGACGGGCATATCTTCGGTTTTCTTATCCCATAGCCCATGGTTGCGCTGGTATTGTTTGCGCACATCGCGGAGTGCATCCTGAGCTCCGCGCTTATCAAATTTATTAATGGCGATCACATCTGCGAAATCCAGCATATCAATTTTCTCCAGTTGTGTGGCGGCGCCATATTCCGGGGTCATCACATAGAGGGAGATATCGGAGTGGTCCACGATTTCGGTATCCGATTGGCCGATACCGGAAGTTTCCAGTACGATAAGGTCGAAGCCGGCGGACTTGAGGATATTGACGGCTCCCTGGACGTGTTTGCTCAGGGCAAGATTAGCTTGCCGGGTAGCGAGCGAGCGCATATAGACCCTTGGGTTAAATACGGCGTTCATACGGATGCGGTCGCCCAGTAATGCTCCACCAGTCTTTCGTTTGGAGGGGTCCACGGAGACGACAGCGATCGTTTTGTTGGGAAAATCGATCAGGAAGCGGCGTACGAGCTCATCCACGAGGCTTGATTTACCTGCGCCGCCGGTGCCGGTGATACCGAGTACGGGGATAATTTTGGTGGATGCCTGCGGTTCAGATTTTTGGAGTATTTGGGGGGCAATTTCCGGAAGGTTCTCGACAATTGAAATCAATCTGGCGATTGCGCCGGGTTTTTTATCTTGTAGCTGCCCGAGTTCGCCGTTGAGATGGGTTGCCACCGGGAAGTCACACTGTTTCAGGAGGTCGTTGATCATTCCCTGGAGCCCCATTTCGCGGCCATCGTCAGGAGAATAGATACGGTTGATGCCGTAATGGTGGAGTGTTTCGATTTCCGACGGCAGGATAGTACCGCCTCCTCCGCCAAAAATTTTGATATGGCCGGCACCTTTTTGGTGCAGCAGATCGTACATATATTTGAAGAACTCCAGGTGTCCTCCCTGGTATGAAGTGAGGGCTATGCCCTGTACATCCTCTTCTATGGCAGCCGCGACAATTTCCTGTACGGATCGGTTGTGTCCGAGGTGGATAATTTCGGCACCGGAGCTTTGCAGGATCCTGCGCATGATATTGATTGCTGCGTCATGGCCATCGAATAAAGCGGCAGCCGTGACAAGGCGCACCCTGTTTTTAGGGCGATACGGCTGGATAGGTTCCATACTTTGAGTATTTTCTTGAATAGACAACCCCATGAAGGGGCAATAGTTCATCAAAATGGGGGTTTAACCTATGGCTTCGAGTAGTTCGCTCAGGATCATTGCCGTAGCGCCCCATACGACCCTTCCTTCTATATTAAAGCAGGGGACTTGTTGCAGGGAGAGAAATTCGCCTATCTGGATATTCGTGGGATAGCGATTAGCGGGATTGATAAAAGCGTCGTATGCGGGCTCAAGGACCGTTTTTACTTCGCCTGCCTGGGGGACGAAGGCGCGAGGCGGGGTATCTTCCAGGATACCGACGAAAGGGTGTACATGAAAATTGCTGACTGGTATATAGAGCGGGGTAAGTGGCCCCAGGAGTTTTACTTTATTTGCCGGTGCCCCGATTTCTTCTTCAGCTTCGCGCAGAGCGGTTGCCGACAAATCTGTATCGGTATCATCGCGTCTGCCGCCGGGGAAGCTGATTTGTCCCCGATGTCGGTCATTTACATTTGCGGACGCTCTTTCGATGAGGGCCAAACGCCAGGAGTCATTTTTGTGAAAAAAGAGTGCGAGTACTGCCGCTTGCATAGCATCCCCGGGCGGTTCATTTTCGTAAACGCCCCTGGAGACGTGGGCCATTTTGAACTGGGCGTCGCGTCCGGGCAATGGTTTTTGTAGCTGCCGTTCGATATGGCGGATGAAATCGCTGTTCATAACGCGGATTTGTGGGCCATGTAGTGTCTGAGGGATGGGTCAGGGCAGGTATTCGGTACGGGGGGGTGGCCGGGGAGCAACTATTTATTGGATTTCTGAAGGTACAGCTCCAGGGCCATTGCCATGGAAGGTGCTTCCGGTGCCGGTGCTTTGATATTTGCTTTTAATCCCCTTTCTTCTACGGCGTGGCAGGTGCTGTTGCCGAATACGGCGATACGGGTATCGTTTTGTTTGAAATCGGGAAAATTTTCGTACAGCGACTGAATACCCTGTGGGCTGAAGAAGACCAGGACGTCATAGGTCACATCGCTCAGGTCTGACAGGTCCGAACAGAGGGTGCGGTACATCAGCGCGTCCTTCCAGTTGAAGTGGTTGTCGTCGAGGAATTGCGTAACATCTTTAGCCCCCAGGTTGGAGCAAGGCAGCAGGAAAGTTTCGTTTTTGTGTTTTTTCAGCGGGTTGGCAAGATCTTCGATGCTGCGGTTGCCGAAGAACACCTTTCTTTTGCGGTAAACGATGAATTTTTGCAGGTAATTGGCAATCGCTTCTGTAATGCAGAAATATTTGGTTTCCTGCGACATTTTAATGCGCATTTCCTCGCAGATGCGAAAAAAGTGATCTACGGAATTCTTACTCGTGAAGATGACCGCGGAGAATTCGTTGGGCCGGATGCGGAATTTTCGGAATTCTTTGACATCTACCCCTTCGACATGGATGAATGGACGCCAGTCAATTTGGAGGCCATATTTTTTTTCAAGCTCGTAGTAGGGGGATTTTTCGGGCTTAGGCTGTGAGACAAGAATCGTTTTTACAGTCTTGTAGGACTCTTCTTCCTTAGCTTGAACGTTGGATGCCATCAATTGAATTTTTGGTGTTTGAAACACCTGCGGAATTAAATTTCGTTCCATCCCGAAATGAGTTTAACAAAATTTAACACAGGGGCGATTTCAACGGTGCAAATATACAATAAAAAGTGAAATCTGTGAAATAGTAAAAATTTGTTGGCGATAAGTACACCGCGTAGAAAGCGGAATATATAGAAAAGGGCGATGGTGGCAGCTGTGCCCGGCACTAACCAGGAATGGTAGCTTTCCGGCCCAAAAGTGAGCATGATATTAACGGGAGAAAGGAGCAGGCCGATCACGACACCAAAAACGACAATCAGAAAATTGTACCTGCTGACTTCCAGTTGGATGGAAAAGAGTGTGCTGATCGTGGTAAGTACGCTGTGTTTGAGTAACATTGCTACAGAAACGAAAGCGATACAAGCGCCAATTTCCAACCAGGGTTTGCTAAAAAACGATATATTGTAATGTTGAAGGGCGAAGAATATAAAGCTGCCCAGATTGAGGGGAAAGAGGAGGTACAGGGCGATAAAAGGGAGGACACCGCGTCCTTGCTGGTCCCGGTAAGCCTGGAAAAAATAATTATCGTTGAAAAAGCCAGTGAGTGCCAGGAAGGAAGCATTCCTGAAAAGTGTAAGGAGAAAAGTAAGTAATACCAGAAGCCCTATGGTAAACCAAAGCCTGATCTGGATCAATTGGGCGGTAGGTGGCAGTGTATGCAGATCCAGGGGGGGCAGGGAGATAGAAAATCTTTTTTTGGGGGGTTCGGCCACCACGGCCTTAGCAGTATTGGAGGGCCTTGCCCGGAGTTCGAACGGATTGGTGGGGTTGAAGGAGGGCTCGACGCCCGCTTTTTTGACCTCATCAGTGAGTCGGTGGCGCAGCTCGAAGGGGTTGGTCTGTGGCCCCTGCGCCTGAGCAGCCCCCAGGAAAGCAATAGACAGTATGAATGGAAGTAACCGTTTCAAATGTTATTTTTGCCTGTTAGTGGCGCAAAGGTACATAATTCAGGTTAAGAATGCAAGACAGACAGATAACCCGGGTAATCATATTGGGGGTTTTTGCGATTATCACCCTTACGGGGCTTCAGTCTTACTGGGTAATCAATACCTGGAACCTCAACGAGGAGGAGTTCAACGAGAAGATTACCCGGGTATTGATTAAAGTTGCCCGTTCGCTTGCCGAGTTGAATGCGGCGGAGCTACCCCAGCGGAACCTGATCCGCCGGCGGAGTTCCAATTATTTTATTGTCAATATAGATAACGAAATTGATCCTCCCATGCTGGAGTTTTTTCTTCAGCGGGAGCTGGAGAGCGCGGCCTTACAGCTGGATTTCGACTATGCGGTTTTCGATTGTACGTCTAATCAGATGGTCTATGGTGCGTATTGCAGCTTCGACCCGGGCAAACAGGCCCCGGAAAAAGTACAGGAGCTACCTGCACATCAGGGTTTCACGTATTACTTTGGGGTACGGTTTCCTACCAGGACGTCCTATCTTTTCGGTAAAACGAAACTGGTATCCATTTTTACCGGATTGATCCTTCTCACGATTGCGTTTTTTGCCTTTGCCATGGTCGTGATCCTGCGGCAAAAGCGGCTTACGGAAATGCAAAAGGATTTTATCAACAATATGACCCATGAATTCAAAACGCCAATCGCTACAGCGCAGATTGCCGCAGGGGTTTTGATGGAGGCACCGGAGGTGGGTGGCAACCCCCGCCTTCACCGTTATGCCTCCATTATCCGGGAGCAGAATGCACGGCTCAATCAGCAGGTCGAGCGTATCCTCGAGGTCGCCCGGTTTGAGCGCAACCAGTTCGAGCTGAAAAAAGATTTTTTTTCGCTGAAAAATCTGATGAACGAGGTTGCGCAAAGCGAGCTGCTGCGGGTACAGGAGAAGGGGGGTACGCTGGAGTGCCTTACCGGAGTCCAGGATATCGAGGTTTTTGGCGACCGTCTGCATTTCGGGAATGTGTTGTACAGCCTTGTGGACAATTCGATTAAATATAGCAGAGGAGGGCCTGAGATTTGCCTGGAGGCCAAAATACAGGGGGGGTATGTGGCCGTCCGGGTTACTGATGGCGGTATTGGTATTGCAAAAGAGCATCTGCCTTTCGTTTTTGACCAGTTTTATCGCGTGCCTACGGGCAATGTACACAACGTCAAGGGTTTTGGGCTTGGGCTTTACTATGCTAAACGTATCTGTGCGCTGCATCGCTGGAAAATCGAGATTGAAAGTAATCCTGGCAGGGGTACTGTCGTTACCATATACATAAAACAGACTTTTTGCGAAGGGCGCCTCGTGGGCTAAAAGCAGCTTTTTTCCCACTCCACCGATCCACCGCAGCAACTCTGATAGGTTAATCTGATGATTTTTAGCCCACTGGCGCGGCTTGATTGCGGGCATCGGCGCCCACTCGCTTGCGGTGCATGAAAAAATGGTATAATTATGCATACTGCACATATTCTTTACGTAGAGGATGATCAGGACCTCAGCTTTGTTACCCGGGACAATCTGGAGATGCAGGGCTACCAAATCACCTGTTGTAACGACGGTAAGACGGCAATGGACTATGTGCGGGGGAAAGCATTTGACCTTTTTATCCTCGATGTGATGTTGCCCGAAATGGATGGATTTGCCATTGCCCAGGAAATCAGGGCCAAAAACCAGGAGGTGCCCATCCTTTTCCTCACAGCCAAATCTTTACCCGAAGACCGTTTGAAAGGACTCCGGATAGGAGGGGACGACTACCTCGTCAAGCCATTCAGCATGGAAGAACTCTTGCTGAAGATTGCCATTTTCCTGAAAAGGCGGCATATTGCAAAAATGCCGGGGGGGGAAGTTATCCGGATTGGAGCCTTTTCCCTTGATTATTCTAATCTCGTTCTTTACCACCCCGACGTAGAGCAGCGGCGGCTTACCCAAAAAGAGGCCGATCTGTTGCGCCTGCTTGCCCGAAAAAAGAACGAGGTCCTGCGTCGCTCCATCATTCTGGAAGCGGTTTGGGGCAAAGACGATTACTTCCTCGGCAGGAGCCTGGATGTGTTTATCACCCGCTTGCGCAAGTACTTAAAGGCCGATAATACGATCCGGATTGAAAATATTCACGGTATTGGCTTCCAGTTCTTTTGTCCTGATGCAGCAAATGATATAAAATTTTGATAATCCGGGTCAAACGAGTTACATTTGCAGGAATTTTTCAGCAACCCACTTTTCGATTTATTGAATACCAAAAAATACTTTTGTACAGATGGGACTTATCACGCAGATTAGAAAAAATGGAAGTTGGATAATGGTGATCCTGATCGCCCTGGGGGTAGGCGGATTCATCCTTATGGACATGACCGTAGGCCAGACCAGCGTCTTTGGCAGCGCCCAGCCAACCTTGGGCAAGATTAACGGCCAGAAAATAGATATTACGACCTTTACCAATACCGAAGCGCTGCTGGGCTCAGCCACAGACCCGCTCGTACGCCGTAATTCCCTCTGGGATTTTATGGTGGAAGAAGTTATCGTGAAGGGGGAGGCAGATGCCATCGGCCTGGGCGTCAGCACTTCAGAGCTCACAGAACTCCAGTTTGGCAATGAGCCCAGCCCGATTATCCGGCAGCGGTTCCTCGACCCAAATACGCAACAGCTCGACCGGGCACAGCTCAACCAAATCCGGCAGCTCATCGAGAGCAATACTGCCGATGCCCAGCTCAAAGCGTTCTGGTCTTTTCAGGAAAAGGAAATCGTCAAAGACAGGTTGCAGTCCAAGCTGAGTACAATGGTCTCGAAGGCAATGTTCACGCCAACCTGGATGGCAGAACAGACCAACCGCGACCAGACGGTACTCTATAATCTTCAATATGTGCAAGTGCCTTTCGATGCGATTGATAACGCCGATGTTGCACTCGAGGATAGTGACTTCGAAGCATATATCAAAGAAAACGCCGCCACCCTCAAAAATGAAGAAGAACGCCGCCGGATCGCTTATATCTCCTTCGAAGTGCGCGCTTCTGCCGCTGATTCCGCAGCATACCTGAAATCTTTGCAGGACCTGTATGCCGAATTCGATACAACCTCCAATGACTCCGTGTTCATCCAGCAAAACCTGGGGATGATGGATAAGGTGTATGCTACCAAAGACCAGCTTCCAGCTTCTGCTGCAGATACGCTACTATCGCTTCCCAAAGGAACAGTTTATGGCCCTTTCCTGGATGGAAATACGTATCAGCTGGTCAAAATCATCGACCGCAAAATTATACCGGATTCCGTGCGCTCCCGCCATATCCTGATCCCTGCACAGGATCCGCAAACGCTGCAGGCTGCCCAAACACGCATTGACAGTATCAAAAAGGTAATCGAGGAGGGTAAAGGTACTTTCGCCGATCTGGCACAGAAATTCGGCACCGATGCGACCGCTACTAAAGGGGGCGACCTGGATTTTACAGCACCGGGTATGATGGTAAAACCCTTCAACGATCTGATCTTTTTCGAAGCAGAGCAAGGAAAACTCTATACCGTAGTGACGCAGTTCGGGGTGCATCTGGTGGAAGTAACAGATAAAAAGTTCAACGAGAACAAAACGGGTATTCGTGTCGCCGTCCTGTCAAAACCGGTATTCCCCTCTGAAGAGACGCGAAATGACCGCTATGACGAGGTGCTTACTTTCTTAAGCAAAAACCGCACTGTAGAAGCAATGCGCAAAGCGGCAAAGGCTAGCAAACTCGCGATTGAAGTCCCACCTGCTGTCGGGGCCAATGAAATTGCCCTCGGAGCATTGGGTACCTCGCAGCAGACCCGCGATATAATAAAATGGGCTTTCAATAGTAAGGTCGGTAGTGTTTCCAGCTCGGTATATGTGTTCTCCGATGCCGTGAGCAATTACGATAACCGCTATGTTGTAGCGGCCCTGGAAGGAATCCAGAAAAAAGGCCTGCCAAGTGTGGCGGATGTCCGCAGTACGATAGAACCAATGGTCATCAATCGCAAAAAAGGGGAGATGATCCTTCAAAAGCTCAAAGGTAAAGACCTGAATGCCGCGGCTTCTGCTTACGGGGTAACTGTCCAGACAATGGAAAACGTATCTTTCGCAACTGCTTTCCTCCCGAACAATGTGGGCAACGAGCCCAAATTCCTGGGCGAGATGGGAAGGCTCCAGGCGGGTAAGACCAGCGCACCGTTCGTAGGCAATAGCGGGGTGTTTATCGTGAAAACATTGCAAAAGTCAGGACCACAGGCAATAGCCAACCTCCCGGAACTACGCAACTCCCTGAGCGCCGGCGCAAAAAGCCAGGCTACGGTTACTTTAGTTGAAAGTATGAAGAAAAACGCTAAGATACAAGACCGCCGTGCACGTTTCTTCTAAGAAGCGTGCGGTGGCGTCTTAGCGCAAGAAGCTGATTGCGCAAAATCGCATCTTCGCGCCAGGTTGCATAAAAAGACAACGCTGCGCCCCCCGCAGGGCTGGTTGTGTGAAAAGATCTCGCCGCCTTCGGCGGTGAAAGAAAATTTTCTGGAGTGCTGTTTACACCCAATTTTGGTAGCAAAAAAGGGGGGAACAGCACAACACAAAAAACCGTTTAAACAAAAACGGTGAAAATAACG
>JBEIGB010000012.1:0-59931 GCA_040382095.1 Lewinellaceae bacterium | reverse complement strand
GGTTGTTTAAGGCGAGTAAATCACCATTAAACTTTGAAACTGGGCGTGCTGCGGCAACAAGGAAAGTTTATCAACTTGAAAACTAGGCGGCGGCGGCAAATTTTTTTTTACACAGCCCCATACGTATGAGACAACCTCAGTCTTTTTGTACAACCCCCAACCCAAAAAGTACCATATTCGACCCAAATACCGATAAAAAGGACTACTTTTGCCGTAAATTCAAACTATTCAATATGCAAATCGAAAAGAACAAGGTGGTCACTGTGCATTACCGCCTGCAGGACGAAAACGCGGACGGCGAGCTTATCGAAACCACCTTCGACTCCGATCCATTGGTATTCCTCTTCGGCGTCGGGCAGATGATCCCGGAATTCGAACGTCAGCTCCTCGGAAAAGTACAGGGCGACATGCTCAGCTTTCGCATTGATGCCGCCGATGCGTATGGGGAATTTGATGAAGATGCCCTCGTGGAACTCCCCATGGACGTATTCATGATTGATGGCGAACTGGCAGAAGAATTGCTGGAAGTTGGAAAGCAAATCCCCATGGCAGACCAAAACGGCAACCGCCTGGTCGGTATTGTGGACGAAATCCGCGAAGACAGCGTGCTCATGGATTTTAATCACCCCATGGCCGGCACTAATCTGTTCTTCGAAGTACAGGTTCAATCTGTGCGCGAAGCTACACAGGAAGAAATGGAGCATGGCCACGTCCATGGCCCCGGCGGTCATCATCACTAAATCCACCATTTTGCTCACCTCAGGGCAAAAAAAAAGCCCTCATCAAGAGGGCCTCATGCAATAACAAATCATAATCTCATGAAAAAAAGACGACCTAATTCTTATATTTTCCCTTTCGGGAAGCTAACTTTTTATCGTTGAAGGCTGGCTCCCTGCCGATTTATTCGGGCAGGGAACCTTCCTCAGCTTTGGGATTACGACCCCCCCAACTTTCGGAGGGAACGACGCACAGCATGCTGCACGGTTTTCAAGATAGTTTCAGGGACTATAACAAGGACTACTTTGCTTTTCCAGGAAGCACCTTTCTGCTCCCTTTGATGATGTAAAGATGCACCACCTTTCATCCTATTACAAATACAAAAAACCTTGTTTGTTTTATTTTTTTAAAAAAATAAAACAAACAAGGTTTTGTTTTTCAATAACTTGAAATAAAAAATTGTTGATAAAAAAATCACTTCTACAGGAAAAGGCAGGCGCAAAAAAAATCAAAAAGGTCACCCCAATTGTATTTAGCCACCTTCAGCAGCTATCCTGACCCATCCCGACAGGTCTATATCACATCGCCCCGATGGTGAAAGGACAATGGGGTTATGC
The DNA here is from genome assembly GCA_040382095.1 of Lewinellaceae bacterium. GTDB lineage: Bacteria > Bacteroidota > Bacteroidia > Chitinophagales > Saprospiraceae > JADJPL01. Next base: position 58,597 of record JBEIGB010000012.1, on the reverse strand, counting down.
TCAAAGCGCGGTATGTTCCGGCGGGCATCAGAGGTGCTTGATCCGCCCTGTATATTGCCGGTACAGTTCTTCATTCGAAGGCCCATCAATATTCTGGCTAAAATAAACGGGGAGTACTACCCCCTGCGCTGCTGCGATTTTCATGGCTTCAGCGGCGATAAGGTTGACGAGGAAGACTCCGGAGATCGTAGAAGGGGGGCCTGCAAGGCAGCCGCCGATACGCAGGAGTCCATCCCCATCAGGCACCCGATTGTCGAGTACGAGATCTGCCAGTTCGAAGAGTTTTTTACCGGAAGGGTGGCGGGAAGGGTAAGCTGCCGTCTGGGCAAGGGAAGTGATGGCCAGCACCTTCAAACCCGCATCTTTTGCGATCATCGCCATCTCTATCGGCATGGCATTGCGCCCGGAATTGGAAGTGATGACCATAATGTCCTGCGGGTCTATGCGGTGCTGTTCCCAGATGATCCTGGCCAGACCAGGTACGCGCTCAATCTCGGCGCTGCGGCGCGCGCCTTCCGAGGTCATCACAGTACTATCGAGCATCGCATTGACGTTGGCGAGTCCGCCCGCCCGCACAAACAGCTCCAACCCGATCATGTGCGAGTGCCCTGTACCAAAGGCATGGATAATCCGGTCCCGGACAATACATTCCGCAAACCATTCTGCCGCCAGACCGATTTTGTCTTCCTGCCCCTGGACGATACACCGCAGCTGCTCCTGTATGCGCTCGTAGTATTCAAACATATCCCGTAATTTTTTGAGATGGCCTCAAATGTATTGCACCGCATTCGGCGGCGAAAGAAAGTGTTCGTTTGAAATATTATTTAGCAGAACTGGCTGTTTTTCGCAATAAAGACGCCCGTTTGCTGCATACCATTCAAAACTTTATTTTGCCGTAGCCCCAAGAGAAAAATTTTTCCAACGGAGCCGGGGATTGGGAGGTTATGCGTTATAATTTGATAAAAATCTTTTTTCGGAACAGTATATACACTGGCACAAAAATGATGGCGACATAAAAAACAGCATAAAGCAGGGAACACAACTCCGCCGGCAGGCCCAGGCTGGCGCCCAGTGCCATGAAGCGACCGTTCAGGCCCTGGTCAATGAGCCGATCGTTGTAAAACAGGGCGGTGAGTATTCCTGCCAGTACGTATGCCGTAATCGCATTTGACCCAAAGACCTGCCCGGGGAAAGTCCATTTTTTCCAGCCGCGGACATCCACCAGATAGACCAGCGTGGCCAGTGCGAGGGTTGTCATGCCAGCCAGCAAAGTCGCAAACGAGCTCGACCAGATATTTTTGTTGAAGGGGAAGAACCACTGCCACAGATCACCCACTGCAAGCAATATGAAGCCCATAACAAACAGCCGTACCAGCTTTTGATGGATTTCGGTTTGCAGGAGCAGTATCCTTCCGGCTATCATGCCGAAAATTCCTGTACAAACAGAAGGGATCGTGCTTAAAAGCCCCTCGGGGTCCCATGTTTTCTGCCACATCACCCCGGGGAGTAAAATCCTGTCGAGGTAATGGGCCCAGTTTTTCTCCGGCACACTCAGATCTGGTGCCCCAATCCCGGGAACGGGAAGGTAGGCCATCACCAGCCAGTAGGCGACCAGCCCGACCGCTGCAATCCTGGGCAGGAGTGCTGGCCGGACATACAGATAAATCAAGGAGCAGGCAAGGAATACAAACGCAATACGATGTAGGACCCCTACCCACCGGATTGCAGAAAAGTCAAATTCCGGGAATAACCACAGCAGGATCCCCAGGAAATAAATCTTTAATGTTCTCGAAAAGATTTTTTTGAGCAGGCTCTGCTTTGCTACGCCGGCATCCAGGCGCTGACTATACGCGAGGGTGACCGATACCCCCACGATAAACAGAAAAAAGGGAAAAACATAATCGGTCGGTGTCAGGCCGTTCCATTGCGCATGCAGCAAGGGGGGATAGACATGCGACCAGGATCCGGGGTCGTTCACAATAATCATGGCAATAATCGTGAAACCCCTCAGGGCATCGAGGGCCAGCAATCGGGCAGGTGTTGTTGTCTGGTTCATTGTGGTGTATAAATTTGGCTTTCCAGGCCACTACGGCCTTTCGCGTTAAAAATTCTGGCGCGGACGTGCGGGAACCTACCCCGTATTGGTCCATTATAAGTTTTTGATTCCCAATTTGGTGTAGAACCGTCGAGGGTATATTTTATGGTCATGCCCGGGTAGGTACTGTTCATCAACAAGGTATCTCCGCGCTGTAGGATACCGGGCGGGGGGATACGGTAGTGGAAGGCGGGGCGGGCGGCATCCATCCGCTTAAATTCACGCTGTACCACCTGATGAAGAAAGGCACCATAATCCAGTAGTCTTGCCATTTCGCGTTTTGTGGGATCGGGGATGGCAGCCCATGCGGGCATCCCTTGCCAGGCGCGCTGGGCGAGGCCGAGCATTTTTGGCAGGTAGTAGTACTCCAGCATTTCCATACCCTTGATGGTTTCACCCCAAAGCTGGCCTTGTAACCCGAGAATATTCGCCCTACCTTTTTCACTAAGCCGCTCCATGCCCTTAAAATCCCGCTCCGGAACGAAAGGCATCCCCATATCGCTGACCCTGGTGGATAGGAACAAGTCTTCCGGCAACAGGGAAAAAGCGGCCTGCTCATCCACAAATCCCGCCCAATAGAGCCCTGGCTCACGGGGGTCGTTGGAGTAGGCCAGGTCAAAATACAGGTTCGTGACCGGGCAAAGGACGATGGGGTATCCGCGGTTCGCAATCCGGTAACCCAGATCCTGCTGGCCCCATAAGTTATTCCATATATAAGGTATAAGCCCTTTGCCGGCAAAATCCGCATGAACAGCAGCCTTGCCGTCGGCATCATATTCAAAAGCGACTTCCTCCCAGCCCCCGGCAATAATCCTGCGCTCTGCAAGCAGGGCAAGCATACGCCTGAGCAAATCCTTATGCAGGTTGCGGACATGGCCGATATGGGGATTGGCCTCCAGGTAGGCCTTGCAGACAGGAGACAACGACCATGCCTTGTTGGGTACTTCGTCCCCGCCGGTATGAAAAGTCTTGAGCTCCAGGCCGGCTTCCCGGTACATGCCCACGAATGCGTCCAGTACCTCCCTATAAAAATCCAGCACCGAGGGCCGACAGGCGCAGACGACGTTATCGGTATAAGACTGAGCAGAAAGGTACTCCGAACGGTCGCCGGGGTCAATGAGGCGGTAGCGTTCCGCTTCTTTGGGGTTTCCCTCTGCCATCAGGCGGCGGTAGCGGCTTTCCATGGCCACGATCGCCGCGCGGGCATGGGCGGGGAAATTCACTTCCGGGATCACTTCGATATGCCTTGCGGCTGCATAGCGCAGGATCCCGATAAAATCCCCACGGGAATAAAACCCGTTCCCAGGTGACGATGGATCATCCGGATTATAGCCCGAGCCATAGGCGGGCTGCAGAAAGTTGTCTTCGTCCGGGGAATGGCCGCGGCGCGCCCCGACACGCGTCAACTCCGGAAACTGCGGGATTTCGATCCGCCAGGCTTCATCCTCGGTGAGGTACAACAGCAACTTATTGAGCTTGAATGCGGCCATCTGGTCAATCAGACGGTAAATCGCGGGTACGGACTGGAAATTTCTCGCCACGTCCACGTGCATACCCCGATAGGGATAGGCTGGAGCATCGGCGATTTCACAGGCGGGGATCGCAGCGTTTTCCACTAACGCAAGCAGCGTCGTGACCGCGTAGAACATTCCCGCATTGCCCGAAGCGCGGAGTTCGACTCCCGAAGGAGTAACCGAGATGGCATACGCCTCCGCCCCCGACACCCCCGGATCCTTCAGCAAACGCACTTTTGCCGCTTTGCTGCGTATTTGCAGGCTCCCTGGCCAACTTCCCTGTAAGTGCCGGAATTCACTTTCGAAAGAAGGGTCAAAAGCGACAGACGTCGGTCTATCCACTTTAAATATACCCTGCCCGCGTTCAAATTGGCGGGGCACGGGCAAAAACGGGTAAACGGTTTCTGGCGTCGGGAGCGATAATTTCTCGCCCTGACGGTATAAATAACCTGGATCCGGATCCGGTTCCTGATCGAGTGGGCCACGCCGAAACTGTTCCCTGCGCAGAAAAGGCACCATCGCCACATGGTCCATCGCATGTGGCACGCCCTTATCATCCACCCAATACACCCCTAACGGCCCATCGGTCGTTTTGATCGCGAAGCCTGAAAAAACGATTTCATGTACCGCGGAATCTCCAGGCAAAAGCGTAAAGCCGGGCAGAGGGCGCATTTCGTAAAAATCCCCATTGATCCAACGCACCTGAAGGCCGGTGACCGTCCCCTGCGCAGTAATCCCGTGAGGCGCCTGGTTCCAGTAGAGTGCCCATCCACTGTCGCCGAGGGCCTGGGTGCCGGAATTCACCAGCGTAAACCTTGCCCGGTGCGTATCTTCGAAACCCCGCAATCCATTGGAAATCAACTCCCAATGCAGGGAAAGGCCCTGGGCAGACAAAGCCGGGCGCGTGCACAGGGCCAGGATCAGGCAAAAATATAGACGGTACATCTCGTTATAGTTTAATCACTTGTAATACAGCCCCCTTACCGCACTTTTCCCAGGCCCACCCAAAATCGGTTTCCAAATATAAAATTTTTCAACCGTCTGTCTATGTCCATCCAGCTAAATTGTTCCACGTTTATCCTTTTCAAAAAAAACTGAAAGTTTACCTTTGTTGTTAAAGAGGGGAAATCGTTTAACATAACGTCTTAAACTGCCAAAAATGGAAACCGCGAAAGCGTTTGATGCCTTGCTGGACGACCCGCACCTGCTGCCCGAACTAAAAGGCATAGCCCGGAAAATATTACACGACGAGCGGATCACCGAGGCAGAAGGCGTGATGTTGTTCGAAAAAGCGCCCCTGGGTTACCTCGGCACCCTGGCTAACCACCGACGGGAAAAGCTGCACGGCAACGCCACGTATTTCAACCGCAATTTCCATATCGAGCCCACGAACGTTTGTATTTACACCTGTACATTCTGCTCCTATTCCCGGCTGATCAAACAACGGCAGGATGGCTGGGAATACACGATGGACGAAATGCTCGACCTTGTGCGCAAATACGACGGGCAGTCCGTCACGGAGGTACATATCGTAGGCGGAGTGCTGCCGCAGTACGACCTTGCGTTTTACACCGAATTATTCCGCAAAATCAAAGCACACCGTCCTGAGCTGCATATCAAGGCCCTCACGCCGGTCGAGTACCACTATATCTTCAAAAAGGCCCGGGTAAGCTATGAGGAGGGAATGCGCATGATCAAGGAATCCGGTGTGGATTCCCTGCCGGGTGGCGGCGCTGAAATTTTCCATCCCGAAATCCGGGATCAGATTGCCGGCGGCAAATGCACGGGCGAACAATGGCTCCGCATCCACGAAATCTGGCACGAACTCGGTATGCGGTCCAACGCCACCATGCTCTACGGCCACATTGAGTGCTTCGAACACCGGGTGGACCACCTCGAGCAACTCCGGCGACTGCAGGACAGGACGGGGGGCTTTCAGACCTTTATCCCGCTCAAATTCCGCAACAAAGACAACCAGATGTCGCACCTTTCGGAAACCAGCGTCATCGAAGATTTGCGCAACTATGCCATCAGCCGGATTTATCTCGACAATTTCCCGCACCTCAAGGCCTACTGGCCTATGATTGGGCGCAGCACGGCACAGATTGCCCTTTCCTTTGGGGTAAACGATATTGACGGCACGATAGACGATACCACCAAAATTTATTCCATGGCAGGTTCGGAGGAGCAAAACCCCGCCATGAGCACCCGCGATCTGGTGCAGATGATCCGGCAGGTTGGCAGAAGGCCAATCGAGCGCGACACCCTGTACAACGTGCTCACCGATTACAGCGAGCACGTCTTTGAGGAAGATACGGCCTTCAAAGGCTATTTCGACCTTCCGGTCGTCAATTCTTAAATCCAGCACATGCACCCAAAAAAGCTATATTTCATACGCCACGGCGAAACGGAGTACAACAGGCTCAATATTGTACAGGGCAGAGGGGTAAATTCTACGCTCAACGAAACCGGGCACTGGCAGGCGGAGGCATTCTTCCATACGTATCGCCACATCCCTGTAGAGGCTGTAATCGCTTCCAGTCTCCTGCGTACCCATCAGACCGTCGCACCATTTACACAGCAGCAGTTGCCCCTGACCATCCTCAACGACCTCGATGAAATGCACTGGGGCAGCTTTGAAGGCAAGCCCGCCTCCCCCGAGCTCAAAGAAATATACCAGAAAGCTACCCAGGAATGGTCGTTGGGCAACTATGATTTCTCTTTCGGCGATGGCGAGAGTGCCCGGCAACTTGCTGACCGGCTCTCCAGAGCACTTGAATATCTTTGTAACAGACCCGAAGACACCCTGCTTGTGTGCAGCCATGGACGTGCCCTTCGCTGCCTGCTTTGCCTGGCAAAAGGCCTTCCCCTTTCTGAAATGGCCAGTTTCCACCCTAAAAATACCGGCTTGTTCGTCGCGTATTTCGATGGCAGCGATTTTCACTTTGAACTGGAAAACGACACCCAGCACCTGACCTTGTACGCCCGTCTGACCCAGGCCTTTCAATAAACCAAAGCAGATGGAAAAGATCAAAATCACTGCGGTGAGCTATCTCAATACCAAGCCCTTGCTGTATGGCCTTTTCAAAAGTGATATTGCTGAAAAGATCGAGCTACAGCTCAATATCCCTTCCGTCTGTGCCCAAAAGCTAAAAAGCGGGGAGGTGGACCTCGGCCTGGTCCCGGTGGCCATCCTTCCGGAGCTGCCCCACGCCGAAATCATCAGCGACTACTGTATCGGTTCGGGCGGCAGGGTAAATACCGTAGGCATTTTCTCGCAGCGGCCGCTGGAGGAGCTGGAGGCCATATACCTGGATTTCCACTCCAGGACCTCCGTCGAGCTCTTCAGAATCCTACTGCGTGAATACTGGAAGTGCTCCCCTGCCCTACTGCCCGGCAGGCCTGGTTTTGAAGAACGCATCGGGGGCAGCACCGGCGCACTGATTATCGGGGATCGGGCTATCGAGGCACAGGGGCGCTACGATTATTATTGCGATCTTGGGGAAGCATGGACTGCACATACCGGCCTTCCCTTCGTTTTTGCCGCCTGGGTAGCCATCAGGCCCCTCGAACCAGCGTTCATAAGCGAATTCAACGATGCCCTTGCCCTGGGCCTCAGGCATCTGCCCCAGCTCATGTTCCTGCTCCCCAGCCCGGCCCCTGGTTTCGACCTCAAGGCGTATTTCACCCAAAACATCAGTTATACATTCGACCAGCAGAAGCGCAAAGCATTGAACAGGTTCCTGGCAGGAATGGGGCAGTCGGCACTTCAAACCCAATAACATCAGAATAATCAATAAACCATCACGATGAAAAACAGGATCATTTTCCTTCTCCTTTTCGGCCTCATTGGCCAGGCATGTGGCAATGCCCAGCATAAATCAAATACCAACGCAGAAAAAAATATGAAAAAAAACGAAAATCCGGAAGCCATCCCTACGGATGAAATAGAAATCGCCACCCTTGGTGGGGGCTGTTTCTGGTGTGTAGAAGCCGTATATCAGGAAGTAGAGGGTGTTTATTCTGTAGTATCCGGCTACTCGGGGGGCACGCCCCAAACAGCTAATTACAAAGATGTGAGCGAAGGCACCACCGCTCATGCCGAAGTGGTACAGGTGAAATTCAACCCGAAAGTCGTTTCTTTTGACGAAATCCTGGAAATATTCTGGAGTACTCATGACCCCACCACCCGCAACCGCCAGGGCAACGACGTTGGCCCACAGTATCGGTCGGTCATCTTCTACCAGGACGAAACCCAGAAGCAAATCGCCGAGAAATCAAAAGCCGGGATAGCCCCCCAGCTTTGGGAGAACCCCATCGTCACGGAAATCAAGCCGCTCAAAGGTTTCTGGGAAGCAGAGGATTACCACCAGGACTACTACAGCAACGTCGGGGACCGGAATCCCTACTGCACATTTGTCATCACTCCAAAAATGGCCAAATTCCGGAAAACATTTTCCGATAAGCTGAAGAAGAATTAATTTCCGATTATTCGCTGATACTGTTAAGTTTTTCTATTTTCAACCCAAAATCCTATCATGAAATTCGGAGTGTTAAAAGAACGGGGCGATCGGCGCGTCTCCATGTCGCCGGAGCTCGTCCCTAAATTCAAACAACTGGGCGTCGAAGTCCTGGTCGAAGCCGGTGCCGGCGAAGGTGCTTTTTTTGGCGACAGCACCTATGCTGCCCATGCGGCAGTGTGCAGCCGGGAAGAAGTCCTGCGGAACAGCGATTTGTTGCTGAGTATCCACCCTATTGAGCCAGAAGAATGGGGTTCGATACGCAAAGGCACATTACTGGTTTCCCAATTCGCGCCGTTCCTCAACCCGGGCATCGGGGAAAAGCTCAGTGTTGCCGGTTTTCAGGCCTTCAGCCTGGACATGATCCCCCGTACCACCCTTGCACAATCTATGGACGTGCTCTCTTCTATGGCGAGCATTGCCGGCTATAAAGCGGTCCTGGAGGCAGCGCGCCTACTCCCCCGCTATTTCCCTATGATGATTACTGCGGCAGGGACCATTAAACCCGCCCGCGTACTCGTGCTCGGCGCCGGTGTTGCCGGCTTGCAGGCCATTGCCACTGCAAAGCGCCTCGGCGCCCAGGTAGAGGCCTTTGATACGCGCCGCGCGGCAAAAGAAGAGGTGGAAAGCCTCGGGGCAAAGTTTGTCGAAGTAGAAGGTGCGAAAGACGATGTCTCTGCAGGAGGCTATGCAGTTGCACAAAGTGAAGAATTCCTCGCACGGCAGCGTGCCGAGGTACAGGCGCGCGCGACTAAGGCCGATGTCATCGTCACAACGGCACAGGTCAGGGGTACAAAGGCCCCTGTGCTGGTGCAGGAAGAAACCATCCGGCACATGAAGCCAGGTTCGGTGATCGTGGACCTGGCAGCCTCCTCAGGTGGCAACTGTGCCCTTACGCAGGACAATGCGATCATCGAGGCACACCAGGTCACCATCATCGGCAACTCTTATCTCGCCAACCTGATGCCGCAGGATGCCAGTACCATGTACGCCAACAACGTACTGAATTTCATCAAAACCTTTATCAAAGACGGGAAAATTCACCTCGACATGGGCAACGAAATCATTCGGGGCGCTTTGATCACCCCCCCTTTGGAGGACAAAACCGCATAAGCAATGGAAAACACCATCCAGACCATCAATGAAAATTTTCTTTTCATTTATCTCCTCATGTTTACAATTATCCTCGGCTTTGAGGTGATTTCCAAAGTACCCACCGTTTTACATACCCCGCTCATGTCGGGCGCCAATGCTGTAAGCGGTGTGGTCATTTTGGGGGCTATCCTCCTCATTCGGCAAAGCCAGGGCGATGATTATATTTCCCTGGTGATTGGGTTCGTCGGGGTAGTTCTCGGCATGCTCAACGCGGTGGGCGGCTTTGTCGTCACCGACCGAATGCTGGAAATGTTCAAAAAGAAAAAGAAATAACCGTCAAATTCCTCAAGTATGTATATTGAATTTTACATAAACCTGAGCTACCTTATCGGTTCGCTGGCTTTCGTGTGGGGCCTGCGTCTGCTCAGCACCCCGGATACCGCGCGACGGGGCAATCTCATCGCCAGTTTCGGTATGGGTGTGGCTATCCTGGCCGCCATGCTCGATCCTGCTTATAAAGTCGGACCCAACAACTACGGATGGATCATTGCAGGGCTCGGCGTCGGTGGTGTCGTGGGCACCGTATGGGCAAAGCGCGTGGCGATGACCTCGATGCCCCAAATGGTTTCCATCCTCAACGGGTTCGGTGGCGCCTGTGCGGTTGTATTGGCCGCTGTAGAGTTTTACCACATGTACCGCGGCGACCGCCCGTATGGCACTGCAGAAATCGCCACCCTCGCTTTCGCATTGCTCATTGGGGGCATCGCTTTCACCGGAAGTTTCGTAGCATTTGGCAAACTGGAAGGGTGGATACGGGATAATTTCCTGGTCATCCCCAAAGTACACCACTTGTTCAATATGTCGCTGTTGGTTGCTATCGTAGTATTTTCCACGATTGCGACCATCCAGGGGATAGCAGCGCCCCCATGGATGGTTATCCTCCTCGTCGTACTGACCTTGTACTACGGCGTCTCCTTTGTCACCCCGATTGGAGGTGCGGATATGCCGGTAGTGATTTCCCTGCTCAACTCTTTCAGCGGGATTTCTGCGGCCTCGGCGGGCCTGATCTACAACAATCAGTTTATGTTGGTAGGCGGTATTCTTGTCGGGGCATCCGGCACTATCCTCACCCTGATGATGTGCAATGCGATGAACCGTTCTCTGCTCAACGTCCTGATTGGCGGGTTTGGCACTTCCGGCGGGTCAGCTGCGGCAGCGGCAAAAGGCGATCAGGTCATTCGCGAGGTCAGCCTCAACGATGCGGCAATTATGATGTACTATTCCAGCTCCGTGGTCATCGTCCCTGGCTATGGGCTTGCCGTAGCACAAGCACAGAAAGTGTGCAAAGAAATTGATGACCTCCTCTCTGCCAATGGCGTGGACGTAACCTATGCCATTCACCCGGTCGCCGGGCGTATGCCCGGGCACATGAACGTCCTGCTCGCAGAAGCCGATGTGCCCTACCCCAAACTCCTCGATCTCGATGATGCGAACAACGCCCTGCCTAATACCGACGTAGTGCTCATCGTAGGGGCAAATGACGTCGTCAACCCGGCTGCGGAGACCGATCCCGGCAGCCCTATCTATGGTATGCCCGTATTACAGGTATGGAAAGCCAAACAGGTAATCGTTATGAAACGCAGTATGCGTTCAGGCTATGCAGGAATCGAAAATCCGCTGTTTTTCTACCCCAACAACCGTATGTTGTTTGGGGATGCCAAGGATACGCTCACAAAACTCAGTGTCGAGCTCAAACAAATGGGATAGTGTAAATGTATTATTAGAAATGCTTCCCCATAAGTTATGAGGTTGGGTAATAGTTATTCCGGGGTAAGGTAAAAAGACCGAGGCAGTCCAAAAAGCCCTTTGGCGGCTTGCGCCGCCGAAGAATATTTTTTTAGAGCGCCGATTTTGTTGATTTCGCTTTGCAAAATCAACAAAATCGGCGCTCTAAAAAATTTTATTCTGCCGTCTTCGGCGCTCGTTTAAAATTTTCTTTTTCCTTCGTAGGCGGCAGAATACCCGGGAGATAGCCATATTTTCATCCTTTCCGGCTCAGGCGACTGTTGAAATCTGATTTATTCATTCAAAACTAAGTATATGTTCCCCTTCACTTTCTCCATTATCATTTTACTTGGCCTACTGCTGCTGCTTTCAGGCATCTTCACCGTAAAACAACAAACTGCTGTTGTAGTGGAGCGGTTCGGAAAATTTCTCAGCGTCAAGGCACCGGGGCTGCAATTCAAGATTCCTCTCCTGGACCGTGTATCGGGCAGGGTGAGCCTTAAAATCCAGCAGTTGGACGTTATCGTCGAGACCAAAACCAAGGATAATGTTTTCGTAAAACTCAAGGTTTCTGTGCAGTTCCGCGTCCTGCCGGACGCGGTTTTCGATGCATTCTACAAGCTGGAAAACCCACACGAGCAAATCACGGCCTATGTCTTCGATACTGTGCGTGCAGAAGTGCCCAAGATGAAGCTCGACGAGGTTTTTGAGCGCAAAGACGATATTGCCGTGGCTATACGCCGGGAATTGGAAGAGGCGATGAACGAGTATGGTTTTGGTATTGTGAAAGCCCTCGTCACTGACATTGACCCCGACACTGCGGTGAAAAATGCCATGAACCGCATCAATGCGGCCGAGCGGCAAAAAATTGCTGCGGAGTACGAAGGTGAATCCGAGCGTATCCGCATCGTTGCCAAAGCCAAGGCGGAAGCAGAAAGTAAGCGCCTGCAAGGTCAGGGTATCGCCGATCAGCGCCGTGAAATTGCCCGCGGCCTGGAAGAGTCGGTGGACATCCTCAACAATGTGGGCATCAACTCCCAGGAGGCCTCGGCGCTCATCGTCGTCACCCAGCATTACGATACGCTGCAATCCCTGGGCGAAAATGCCAACAGCAACCTCATCCTGCTACCGAATGCCCCTACGGCAGCGGCAGATATGCTGAATACGATGGTAACCTCCTTTGCCACTTCCCAGCAAATCGGCAACCAGCTCAAGAAAGGCAAAACCAAAACCCTGCCCCAGGGGTCGGAACCACTGCCCCTCCCCGAAGAGCACACCAGGCACCGGGAATGAAAATCCTTAGCGCTGCCCAGACCCAACTGGCAGACCAGCACACGATACTCCACGAGCCGATTGCCGGGCTCGATCTGATGGAACGGGCAGCCAGGACCTTCTGTGACTGGTTTATACGAACCTTTACACGGGGCGAACAAGCGGTAGTCCTCCTCTGTGGCAGCGGCAACAATGGGGGCGATGGACTGGCCATCGCCCGCATGCTGCACCTGAATTTCTTTAATGTCCGTGTATTGCTTTGCAGCACCGGGAGCAAGCGCACCCCGGACTGCCAGGCAAATCTCGAGCGGCTCCCCGCATTTGACGCTATCGATGTCCTTGAACTACGCGAAGGAAGCCCTTTACCAGAAATCCCCCCGCAGGCACTCCTGGTGGATGCCTTGTTCGGATCCGGACTGAACCGGCCCATTCTGGGTTACTGGGCGGATTGCCTGCAATACTTCTCCGCCCACAAAGGGATCAAGGTCGCCGTTGACCTGCCCTCCGGGTTGTTGCCCGATGGGCAGAAAACAGATGGGGCAGTATTCCATGCCGACTACACTTTCTCCTTTCAGCGGCCAAAGCTCGCGTTCTTTTTTCCCGAAAATGCCCCGTTTGTCGGCAAATGGGCTTTCGGCGATATCGGCCTGGACGAGGCGTTCATAGAGGCCCAGGAAAGTCCCTGGCACCTCGTTGCCAGCCAGGAAGTGTATCCCCTGATCAGAAAGCGTCCGGTATTTTCGCACAAGGGCACATTTGGCCATGCCCTGCTGATCTGTGGTAGCTATGGCATGATGGGCGCAGCCACCCTCAGTGCCCGCGCCTGCCTGCGTGCAGGGACGGGGCTACTCAGCGTGTATGTACCCTCCTGCGGCCATTCCATCCTGCAGACGACCGTCCCCGAGGCTATGGCGCAGGCCGATCCGCACGCGCATTACTGGAGTATCCCTCCCGATACAGGTAAATATACCGCCATCGGCGTAGGCCCCGGGATTGGACGGAATGAACGTACCATGAATGCCCTCGAAAAATTATTGGAAAAAGCCGGCGATAAGCCCATCGTCCTCGATGCGGATGCCCTCAACCTGATCGCCGCCGGAGCGTTACACCACCTCATCCCCCCAAACGCCATCCTAACCCCCCACCCCGGAGAATTTGAACGCCTTTTCGGTACTTCCGACAACACCCTCGATCGCCTGGGCCTCCTCCGGGAAAATGCTATTAAATACCGCTGCTACATCCTTTTGAAAGGTGCCTACAGTTGCCTGGCAACACCGGAGGGAGACTGTTACTTTAATCCAACGGGTAATCCGGGTATGGCCACTGCCGGCAGCGGGGACGTCCTTACAGGCATCCTCACCAGCTTGCTGGCACAGGGGTATGGCCCGGCTGATGCTGCCAGAACAGGTGCTTTCCTACATGGCCGCGCCGGCGATATTGCCAGTGAAAAATACGGACAGGCATCTATGATCGCGGGGGATATCATCAAATCCCTCGGGAAAGCATTCCAATGCCCCCAAGAAACCGCCAATCTTTAAAAACGCTTGAACACACAAACATTCACCATGAAATAAGAGTCATCCTTATTGGGATTGGCCGCCTTACTTATACCGTCAATATAATCCGTAAACGCGAAACGCCCACTGGCTTCCAGCGCAATCCCAAGATTGATGTTGAAATCCAGTTTCACGCCAACCCCTGCCGGAATGAGCGGAATCATACGCGTTGTAGTTGCACGCCGGTCTTCGCTGATTAAAGGCTCAGATACTAAGCCCTGTACCCTGGAGAAGTCGGGGCTGAGACGGGCATAGCTAAACCCGCCTCCCGCAAAAACATAAGGAGATATGAGCTTTTCCAGGTTGAGGTTGCCCCTGGAATCGGAAAAAAATTTATCCCGGGCAAAAGGTTCGAATTCAAAGAGGACGTTCATCTCAAAAATATCGGTCTGGAAGGTATAACCGCGGATTCTGCGCTGTGGGAAATTGGCTTCGTCGCCCACCAGTCTGCCGTACATAAACCCTGAGCGAAGCGCAGCTTTCCGGGACAGCGGGATTCGGCCCATCACCCCCGCAGATATGCGCACGTCCTTCACGCGCGGAGTCACCGAGGGATTAAGATCGCCGACGTAATGCGCGGTGCCGATCATGATACCACCTTCCCAGTTGTATGCGTACACGCGTTGCGCACGCAAAAAGAGCGGGCATAAGAAAATTATCAGTGTAAGGATGTACAGTTTCATCGCTTCCCGTTATGATTCATTTGATATTCACAATACGGGCCAGAATCCTGAAGTGTAATGGCCCTGCCAGCAAATTGCCTGAACGCAAAGATAACGCTTAGCCCGCTATCCTGCTAAAAAATTCAAATGACGGCTGTCTCATTAAAGGTTGTGCAAAAAGCTTTTACAGCCTTCGGTGGCAAAATAAAATTTTGAATATTCGTTTTTTAATGATTTTATTTTTTTAATACCTATAAACGTCTTATATTCAAAACATTATTTGAAAATACAAGCTTCCAAGGACAGCCCCTGCACTTTTATACAGCCCCGGAAAGTTTCATGATTTTTGTCGGCACAAGTATAAAAGGGCAGCCCCGGGGCTTTTACACAACCCCAAAGGTATTTATGATACAGTATATTCAAAACAAGCGCTTGCGGTGGAAATACCAGGAAATCAGCAAGCTCACCATTGCGGAAAAAAACAGGATAATACCGACAGCATAGCGGCTGGTTTCAAAAGGCAGGGGTACATTCATTCCAAAGAAGCTGGTGATAAAAGTTGGTACGGCGATAAAGATCGTCACCAGTGTGAGCCGGTGGATCGTTACGTTCATATTGTTGGAGATGATAGAAGCATAGGTATCCATTGTACCGCTGAGGATATTGCTGTACACATTTGCCATTTCAAGTGCCTGTCCGTTATCAATAATAATATCCTCAAAGAGGTCCATTTTTTCTTCCTCTTCCCGGATATTGATAAAGTCTGTACGCTTCATTTTCATTTTCAATAAATCGTTGGCACTAAGTGAATTGAGAAAATAAACCAGACTTTTTTCGATACTCAGCAGTTGTTTCAACTCTTTATTCCGGCTGGAGTGGTAGAGCTCTTGTTCGATCAGGTTTCGTTTTAAGTCGAGTTTTTTCAGGCAGGTAAGGAATCGGTAAACATTGTGTTCGAGGAGTTGCAGGACGAACAAGGTAGGGTCTGCGGGGTCAAAATTCTTGACTTTGTCCTCCAGGAAACGCTGGAGGACGGGATTTTCGAAAACGGTAATCGTGACTACTGCTTCGGGGGCCAGGATGATACCGATGGGCACGGTGATATAGATTGCATCATTTTCATCTTCTGCCTCGTTGAGTACTGGTGTATTAACGAGGATCAGGCGGATATCATCTTCGGTTTCGTAGCGAGGGCGCTCATCTACGTCGAGGGAATCGGTGAGAAAATCGAGGGGTATTTCGAAGTATTGGGCGACCTCTTCCAGCTCCTCCTGGCTGAAGGGAGGGGAAATATTGACCCAGCAGCCGGGGCTAGGCTGGTCCAGCGCTGTTAATTTATCCTCGATCCTGGCGTAATACCGCACCATAAAGCTGTTCTTAAATCTCAAAAGTAGCACAAAAGTACGATTCACACGTCAAAGATACTATCGGGGCGGAGTAAATGTCGGGGGGTAAAATACCAGGAGGTTGCGCTGGAATTACCGCATACTTGTTTAGCGGAAGCGTATCGCCTTTATCGGGCTGATGCGGGTGACGAGGTAAGAGGGCAATACCAGGAACAGCAGAATGATGAGCATTGCCCCCATATTGAGGGCAAGGACAGCAAGGGGGGTCAGGTGGATAGGGGCAACGGATAAATAGTAATTTTCTTCTGACAGTTTAATGAACTCACCGTATTTTTGGAGCATACAGAGGCCGATACCGAGCAAGTTACCCCAGATCAGCCCGGTAAAAACGATATATGCGGCATAGCCGAGGAAAATTTTCCGGATACTCCAGTCGCTTGCGCCCAGGCTTTTCAGGGTACCGATCATATACGTCCGTTCCAGGATGAGGATCAGCAGGGCAGTGACCATGTTGATAATGGCGACGATAATCATGAGTGCCAGGATTACGACTTCGTTGACATCCTGCAGGCTCAGCCAATCGAAAATCTGGGGAATTTTTTGCCGGATCGTCTCTGCGTATAAGTCCGGCGGAAGTAGTTCGTAGTAGATATATCCTGCAAGTGGTTCGAGGTCGCGGATATCCTCTGCAAAAACTTCGAACCCGCCCACCATCTTTTCGTCCCAGCCCAGCAATTGCTGGATTTTCCGGATATCCACCAGAGCGAATTTGCGGTCATACTCTTCAAGACCAGTCTTAAAGATCCCCTGCACCCTGAAATTTCGCTGGATTTGATTCCCTTTTTCCACGAAATGCAGGCGGAAGCGGTCGCCAACCCCGACTTTAAGGCGCTGTGCAGTTTGGCGGGAAATGAGGATTCCGTTTGTGCTTTCCGCTTGTTTTAAATCGAGCGCTGTACCTGCGATCAGATATTGTTGCATGAACCCCCAGTCAAAGTCCCTGCCGATACCTTTGAGGATAATCCCCTCCATTTCATCGTTGGCCTTAATGATCCCGGGCTTCAGGGCGAATACCTGTATATGGCGGATTCCCCCATGGGTTTTTGCCATAGCCGCGCGGGCTATACCGAGGATGGATTTTGAGACCGGATAATCCACGCTGCGCAAAGTATCCAGATAAGGATAGAAAGGCTGTTCAATGGAGACCGGGCTCGCTTCCAGAGGGCTTTCGTACAATTCGGTGCTGGTGATATGGATATGCCCCCAGAACCCAAAAATCTTTCCACTGATTTCTTTTTTAAATCCGGAAATCAGTGCGACAGCACATATCATCACCGCCGTGCTAAGGGCAACGGCGATGATGGCGATGCGTATAATCAGCCTTGCGAAGGAATGTGTCCCTTCGCGGATCACTTTTCTGGCAATAAATCGTTCGAACATGCCTAATGCACCAGCAGCATTTTTTTAGTTGCGGTGTAGCTGCCGGCTTTCAGGGTGTAAAATAACACTCCGCTGCTGTTAATTGCGTTTTCGGAGATATTTATTTCGTGCAGGCCTTTCCCGAAGAAGGCAGCATAGCGGAACAACACCCTACCTTTGAGGTCGAGTATGCGAAGCTCTGCATCCTGGGGCTCCGGCAGCCAGAATTTCACCTTCGTGTAATCAGAGAACGGGTTAGGTACATTCTGAAATAATTCTGCGCTTTCCTGCGGCTGCGTCGTTTTTTCAAAAACGAGACGCGGCAAGTATAATTTATCCCCCGGCCCGTATGCTTCCGCTGGTGTAAGGCGCGAATTAATCTGCAAATCCTTTTCTTCAAACGCCTGGGAAAGTGCCCTAAAGACGAGCGTGGCCAGTACGCTGGAATTTGCCGTATCTTTATCGGCCATCCAACTCAGGGTCACGATTCCATCTCCCGGAAAGATCCCCAACTGCCCATCGCTGACAAGCCCTGGTTCCACGTCCACCAATTCGAGGGCGCTCCGGTTGTATTCGAGGGTAAACTGTGCCCCGGAAAACGACTGTATGTCATTCACCGAAAGGGGAAGACGGAAAATTTGCCCGTTTTCAGGCTGTGGATACGGCGCAGAGACCGGGAAAATGGCTTCTGTCGGACGGCTGCGCACCGTCGAACTATTGGCTACCGCATCCCCTGTCACATCCCCGAGTTTGATGGCCACAAAATTGGCATTGCGCACCGTATCCCTGAGCTGGTCAAATGCCAGAGATTCCGGGAACGGAAAGTTCCAGGGGTTGGTCGGGTCGGAAAACTCATGGGCCGAAGGGATAAACCGCCAGCTCATGTTATTAGGAAACTTCGACTCCATATTCAGGATCAGCCGCTGAATTTGAAGTAAGTCCTGCGTAGTGATTGAGCGCGAGTGATTGACATCTGCCGCAATCATTTTATAAGGCCCTTTGAGCATCCTCATACCCAGGATATGCTCTTTGATCCGGATCATATCGAGGGTACTGACCCCATTGGTAAAATCCAACTGCTTATAAGGGGCAACCGAATAGCTATACCGCGGATCAATGCGGTCAAAGTAATAAGCACCATCGCGTTTGGTCATCATTGTGACCCTGGCACCTCCTTCGAGCCGAACTTCTGCTCCCTCCAGCATCACCATTTCCTCGGTGGCAATTTTTCCTTCAATCAGGCCTGGCCGGGGCAGGCAGGCATTTGCGGTATCGGTGACGAAAATCACGGCAGGGCAAAAAGCATAATTACCTATTGCGTCCCATGCGTAAACCTCAACGGGAACAAAACTCCCCAGGTTCCCGCACAGCAGAGGCAGGTCCACCGCATTTGGATCAGGCGTCTGGCCTGGCCGCACAATGCTGTACCTGGTTATCTGCTTCAGACCCTCCCAGTTGAGGACGCCCTGCCCGTTGCAGTCGAATATAGGCGTGGAGATCAGGGCATTTGCCGGGACGAGGGCGGCACCGGCATCAATCCTGCCGTCGGAGTCCGTATCCATCGGCAGTAAATTCGCGACAAAACCCAGCCGGCAGACCGGGGTAGGCACAAAAGCATCCCGGACGCGTACCTGCACCGCATAAGGCTGGGAGATATTCCCGCTCGCATCTTTCATCCGGATAAACAATTGGTGTGTCCCTTCCGGAAAATCACCCGTCAGCCTCCATTGGCCCTGGCTTATATAAGTCACTTTTGCACCGGGCGCAAAATTTTCCAGGGGTATTTCTATACCTGAGGGGAACTTGATCGAATCCGGCCTGACCATTACCGAATGTGTATCTACATTACCCTGGGCGGCCAACGAGGCACCGAGCCCTGAAATCACTCCACAGTTGTCCGATGCCGAAAAGACCAGGTTCACTGGACCCTGACAGGAAGCATTGGTAATTGAGAATTCTGCAAGGGGCGGGCCGCTGACCACTGGACCAGTACTGTCCAGAATCCGGATTTCCTGGGTGTATTGCCACGCAAACGGTTTGTTTGGCACCTGCGGGCAGGGGAGGTTGGCCGGATTGTTATAGATAAACGAAGAAACCAGCTCTCCGGCATCGGGCGTCCCGTTCCTGTTGTAGTCGAAGTAAACCTCCTGGTTCCCGTCGTATGGGGCCCTGTCGCGAACCATCACTGAAAGGGCGCCGCGACCTGTGTCCCTGGGCATGAGTACTGCCCAGGATTGGGGCGACCCGCAGCGGTCATCGTACTGGCACCAATTGACTGCAAGAAAGGTGCGGATAATCGTAATCCCTCTTGGCAGTCCGGCTTCTGTGGGATAGACCTTATCTTCTACCAATACACTGATGGCATCGCAGCCAAGTTGGTCGGAGGGCAACTCCGGCCGTGGCAGGGAAGCACAGCTTGCTACAACGACATTGGACGGGAAATGGATATTATACTCGTTGAGTGCCAGTACGGTAAGCCGTACTTTCGAAGTAGTCCGGGTAGAGGTCTGTGCACCGGTATTTTTAGTAATCGTCCAGCTCAAATCTGCATAGCCGGCATTACACTTTAGCACATCGTCCACGTTCAGGCGGATATCGAGGGCTGTACATTCGTCCCCTGCGTTAAACTGCAGATCATTCCCCAGGGCTGCAATAATCGTATTATATCCTGCAGTGCCTTTCTGGTAACTATTTTGTGCCGTCAGCGCCTGGATGAGCGTACTCTGGTCACAACGCACCGTATTTGGATCGGGCATTATCCAGGTCGGTTCGATGCGATCTTCGACCACAACTTTTGCTACGCAGGAATTCTGGTTACCACTCAGGTCTTCGCCCCATAGCTCTACTTCACCGAGGCCGAGGTCGCAGCAGAAAAAGTCCACATAGTCCAGCAACGGCGTATAAAGCAGCCCTGACTGCGGCCCCGGGGAGAACTTTTCCCCAAAATCATTGATATCCCCGTCTTTGTTCCAATCAATCCCATCTTCTACAGTAATCACCCCATCTTTATTGCTATCGTAGCCCAGGGCAACAAACTGGTTTAGACAGCCCTGGCTGACAGCGCGACGTACCCTTATCCATCTGAACCCACAATTATCGGTACTGCCTTTATCGAAAGTAGCCACGGCCATCCGGCCATAGCCCTTTTGTATCCCTTCGGTATTGGAAAGGGATACCCTTACCATTTCCTGGCAAACCATCACTGGCACCGTTTGGTCTTGTATCATAAACTCGAACTCCCTCGTAGCGGTATTGTCGCAGCTATCCGCTGCAAGAATGACCAATTTATGCCGGCCTGTAATGGCCCTGGTGACTGTCAGGTAGTTCCTGCCGTCCTGGCCCCTGACCACCGACCTTGGATAATCCGCCTGCCGCCATTGGACGGGTCCTGTGGGCACACCCTCTACAATCTGCTGCCCAAAATACCAGACTTGAGTCGTCACAATCGGTGCTGGCGTGCAGTTGTCCGTAATCCGGATACCGAAAAACTGGTTCAACCCCGCAAGATCAATCCCGAAAGAACCAGAACAATCATCGGGCCGGGTAGAAATCACTACATTGCGGAAATTGGAAAAAATTACCGGGGGTTCGGTATCGTTTACTTTCAGCAGGAAAGTGTCCAGAAGGGTCTGTGCCCCGGTACACGCATCCAGTGCCCTGACGGCGATCCGCACCTTTTTGCCACCAGAGCAGATATCAAACGTGGACAACACCTCGACCTGAAAGCTGTAACTACAGGATAGGGTCTGCGTCGCATTCCCGGCCTGGACAGCCTCCTGGAAAAAGGCATATTTATTGCGTGGAGTACCACAACTGCGCGGGTGATCAAAGACAAAGTATTGCCTTTTGAACGCCTGCACGATGGAGTCTGTCGAAGCAGCTTTACAGGTACTGCTATTCAGGGATATTTCATAAATGCCCTGGCGGGCGTAGAAGCCAGGATCCAGTCGGGGGCGCATAAAATAAATGTACTGCACGGCTTCGCGTGCATTTCCGCTACAATCCGTTCCCCTGAATGTCCGGGTCAGGCGCCCCCATACCTGATCGGTCAGGACCGATGTACAGTTAAAAAAGTCCATCCGGTCACTTGCCGTCAGGGCAATATTGCAATTGCAGGCAGCAGAACAAATATCCTGAAAAACCGGAGCGCCGGTGAAGAAGGCATAGCCTGGATCCTGCCAACTGCGCAAGTTGTTCTGTACGCTGAAAATATCAGCGCAGAGCAGGGTGTCCGACCATTGCACGTCCAGTGGTATTGGTCTTGAACACACGCCCACCCGGCTAACCATGGTCGGCGGAGTCAAGTCTTTTGCAATAATTACCCCTTCGCAAGTCTGGAAGCTGTAGCAATTCTCGAATTCCGGTTTTAGCGACACTACATAGCGGAAAGTGCCGCACCGTTCGAGTATATTATCTCCATTGCCATCGTCAATATTGACGTTCAGCAGGCTTTGGAGCGTTATCACATCCGGGCAGGAGCCTCCGGGCGTAATGCGGAGCAACATATCGGGGGTCACCAGCGTACGGCAATTATCCCCCAGGGCAATACTGACCTCATTTATACAAGTCACACATGGAAGGGGCGCAGGGGCCTGAACAATCACGGATATTGTAAATTCCCCTTCCGGACATTGATTGTTTACCCCTGCATTGACGCGGTATGAGACGGTTTGAGGGGTTTTGGTAAGGTTGGTGAGCTGATCATTAATAAACCCACCAGAGCGTTGTACCGAAGATTCCCCGGCCACATTGGCATTGTTCATCGCGGTCCAGGTGAACGTAGTGGGGATCGCATTGCCCTTAATATTTACATTTTGCTGAAGATTGTAAGAAGCACGGGCACAGGAGGGTATTAGTAGCGTATCGTTAGACCCTGCCGGGCCATCTGCCACCACGACCATGTGTACCTGTGAGCTTGCGGCAGAACAATCCAACCCGGAACAGGCGACAGAAGATTTATAGTACATCGTATCTGTGGGGGCAACAACGAGGCTCAGTCCGCTCACTGTCGGGACTGTATCCCAGTTAATGCCATCGCGACTGGCTTTCCAGACCAGGTTACAGGCGCCCGTTCCTCCGCTGATGTTCGACCGCAATGTGGCAGTCATCCCCCTGCAAACAAGCCGGGGGCCAGTGATAGAGACTGCGGGGTCTTCAAAAACTTCTACACTGACCGTATTGGAGGTCTTTGAATTACATACTGCTCCGGAACAACTGTAAAGTGCCCGGTAACGGGTGGTACGGGTTGGCGAAACGGCGAGCGTAGTACCTGTGGCCGATGAGATATTCGTCCAGGTATTCCCATCGGCACTGGACTGCCATTGAATGCCACATTGCCCGGAACCACCGGAAGTCGTGGCACTCAGTGTCATTGTACCTCCCGCACACGAAATACCGCCACCCGCCACAGTAATCGCGGGAGCGGGGAATACCTGTACCTGGACTACATTAGAGGGGGCTCCGGTACAGAAAGTACCGGTGCAAACCGCCTGTGCCCGATAAAACGTTGTGGAAGATGGAGCGACACGGATCTGCTTACTATTGACCCCAGGCATATCGGTCCAGGTCGTACCATTTGCACTGGACTGCCAAAGGAGGGTACAAGTAGCCGGAGCAAGCCCGGTATTTGCCGAAAGCGTAGTCGAGTCCCCCGAGCAAAGCGTAGCGGCCCCGCTTAACGTAACCTCCGAAAGGGGAAGGACATTGAGCAGGAAAGGGTTTGAGGTAGCAAAACAGCCGCCGGCGCAATCATAGATGATCCGGTAAAAGATATTGGTAGCCGGCGCAACGCTCAGAGAAAGCCCTGAAGCATTGGGAATATTAACCCAGGACTGCCCGTTCAGGCTGGACTGCCAGGTGACCGAGCAGGAAGTGAATGTATTGGAGACTGTAGCGGTCAGTTGAGCATTTTGCCCGGCACAGATTACTGCCGGGCCATTCACCTGTGCAGTGGGGGTAGGGTTCACCTCGACCCGGAGCGTATTGGAAGTGCCCTGCTGGCAGGATCCGTCCCCGCAGCGATAGCTAAGCAAATACTCGGTAGTACCTTCCGGAACAATCTGAAGGGAAATCGCCGTAGCCCCCGGCACATCCGCCCAGATCTGCCTGCCGGCATCAAAATATTTCCATTGAAAAGAACAACCGCTGACCAAACCATTGGAGGTAAGGGTAGCTGTTGCACCGGTACAAATCCTTGGAGGTCCGGTTATCAATACCACGCGATCGTTGCCCGGGCGGACGGTGAATGCCTGCGAAATCCCCTGGCTACAGCCATCCCCGGCACAGGAAAAGGCCACGCGGTATTGGGTTTCCGCGGAAACGCCGGAGATAGATAGCGTATCCCTGATTTGACCCGAAAGGATATCCCAATTACCCGTTGCGGTATTCAGACGCTGCCATTGCAGGGAACAGGTCCCGATGCCCCCGGTACGCGAAGCAATAAGTGCGCCCGTTCCTCCGGGACAGATTTCCGCAGGACCAGAGATAAACACCGATGGGCCGGAAATCACTGATATCGTATCCTGATTTGAAAAAACCTCATCACACCCGCTACCGCTGCAAAAATAGCGCGCCCTGTAAATAGTGGTGCGTTGTGGGATAACCGACAAACGGGAGCCGGTAACACCAGGTAAATCTTCCCATATCCCCTTTGTAGGTTCCCAGTTCTGCCATATCACCGTACACGTACCAACACCCCGTATCACACTAGCCGTCAGTTGGACATTTGTTCCCGGGCACACTGTTTGACCGCCGGAAATCCGGATCCGGGGATCGGGGATTACCGAGACGGTCTGGACATTTGAAGTATCTGGCAGGCAGCTCTCGGCCGGACAGTTGTAAATCACACGATATTGCGTATTCACTGGTGGTGCGGCCTCGAGGCGATTCCCCGAAGCCCCTGGGACCACTGACCAGGAAAAGCCCCCATTGGTACTTTGTTGCCAAACCAGTGAACACGCCCCTACCCCTCCGGATACCGATGCCGTCAGAGGGATACTCCCCCCGGAACAGATTACCGCATCCCCGCCGCTCAGTACCACATCCTGGCTTTGGACAATTTGTACCATCACCAAATTAGACGGGATAATACAGCCCGTTGACGGGCAAACCAATTGTGCGCGATAAATGAAGGTCGAGGTAGGCGTTATCGGGATACTCGTCGTAGTGGTACTGGAGATGTTCACCCAGTTGCTGCCATCGCTGCTGAGCTGCCAGAGGATACTACATCCGCTCAGTCCTCCCGTCACATTAGCCGTAATGGTTGTCTGCCCACCTGCGCAAACAGAGGCCGGGGCAGCCAGCACGATATCGCGGTCGCGCTGCACGGCAACCTCCTGGATATTGGATACCGCCTGCGTACATCCTCCGCCCACACAGCTCAATACGGCACGGTAGCGGGTCGTGGCAACCGGGGTTATGGTCAGGATAGGGCCGGAAGCACCAAAAATATTTGACCACGAACCCGTCGCTGTATTCTGTACCTGCCATTGGACGACGCAATCTCCTACGCCCCCTTCAACCGTAGCACTCAGCGTAGCGCTACCGCCAGGGCAGGTAGAGGCCGACCCACTGATATTGATTAAAGGCTCTGGGAAAATCCTCACCAGAAAAGGGCCTGCAAACGGACGGCAGGCAGTGGCCGCCGGCACTGGCTGAAGGATTGCAAAAACGTAATAAATACCCGGATTGGACGGAAAAACCGCATTGTCGAGGATTGCCTTATCCCCTTCGGCATTGAGCTGTGCATTGCCGAGGGTACCGCCCGGCGTACCATAGACGTTGGGCGGATTGGAAGTATTAAAATATACAAAACGGATACCATAATCCTGACCACCTGATCCGGCAAGGCGCATATTCTCCAGTTCATCCACTTGTAAAGACCCTGTTCCTCCACCCGCACAAAGCCCCGTGGTACCCGTGATCCTGCCCGATATTGAAGGGCACAGCAACCCGATATTGACAGAAGCAGGCATAGCGGGCAATGGACAACCCGAAGTAAAGGCACGTACCGACCCGCTGTACATCCCGATGGGCGTACCGGCAGGGATACGGGCACGATAGGATAAGTCCAGGGTATCCCGGGGGGCCAGATAATACTCTCTGGCAGGGGGTGAGGCTGAAAGTACCCCGCCCAACCAGCGCAAAGTGCCGTTCGTCCCGATAGCTGGTACCCTGGAAGACTTAGCGGCCGTCACCTCACTCTGGGCATTTAGCCCTTCGTAGGTGAATGGTGCAGGCAACACATCAGAGATACTGTCTATTGTGAAAGGCACGCTGGAAGTATTCACCAGTCGAAACGAATAGTTGACCATCGTATCCACTGCGGGCGATGCCACAAGGAAGGGCCTGGACACCTTCTTGTCGAGGCTCAGTACGCTCACTGGATCAAGGCCTGAAACCGTACCGGCAAATGTACCGGTCCCTCCAAATTCAATCCGGAAACCCTTACCGGAACGGCTATAATTTACGACTGCCAGGGCATAATTTTTTCCTGCCGTCATAGCCAATGGCGCGAGGAAGTTATTGTCGCCTGTAGAACAGCCACAGTACTCAATATCCCCGGTCTCACCGGTCCTTAGCCCGGTAGCACCGGTACAGGCAATCCAGTTGGACAGAGGCTGCCCGACATTTTCACCGGAAGACATACAGCGGAGGGGTATCCTGCCTGTGCAGTTGTCAATACCATTCGGCAGCTCAAAGAGTACGAAATCAATATCGTCGGTCGGGTTGAGCGGGGTGATGGTAAAGGTAAGCGATCCCGTCGTACCGGCCCTCCATTTCAGCCAGGTACTCTGGTATTCCGTAGGTTGACAGCCCGTGCGGCCACAAACGTTGTTCAACTCATTGGGGTCAACACCCTCGCCGCTGACAAAATCAACCGTCATTGCACTGTTGCTGCACAAAACCTGCCCTGTGGGGCAATCCGCGAGCAGGTTCAGGACAGGCGAAAAATTACTCACGCACATCTGGAAAGTCCCCCTCAAATCATTCCGGCCACTCACCCGGATGAAATAGGTCTTTCCCGTTTCCAGACCGCCCATCTGTAGTTCAACAAAATTAGCCCCTAATCTGTCCGAGACGCATTGAACGATGAACAACGCGCCACAATTCCCCGAATAAACAGCAAGCTGCGGGGATTGAAGGGTTCCTCCCGGGCTTTGTCCGGCAGCGCCTTTGACGCTGATCCGTAGCTCCGGTGCCTGAGCGACGAAAGAAAACCATACATCCGGTGCCGTGGTGCTGCTGGGGAAGCAAAATGGGCGACCCAAGGAAGAGAGCGTTGCTCCAACCGTCGTGAAAGCGCCAGCTGCCGAGCACCAATTCTGGATATTCGTTAAAGGAATTGCCCCGGTACATTCATCATTGGAGGGCTGTGCATACAGCGGCGGGAACGGTACAATAATAAGCAGGGCGAGCAGATGAAGTCCGAAAAAAATATTTTTTCCGATCTGCAATACTTTTGAATGTCTATAACGCCCAACA
Organism: Lewinellaceae bacterium; assembly: GCA_040382095.1. Taxonomy (GTDB): domain Bacteria; phylum Bacteroidota; class Bacteroidia; order Chitinophagales; family Saprospiraceae; genus JADJPL01. The sequence goes on along the minus strand of JBEIGB010000012.1, from coordinate 31,850 downwards.
AGTCTGGTGACCAAGTAATTTTCTTGCATATGTTTCACAGGATTTTCAACACAACCTTTTGGCCGGTGTGGGGGCATCAACACCGGATTGGCTTATCCTTATGACTTGTTATTGAATTACCTGAGACCGTAATCCCAAGAAAAAGGTTTTAGGATTGGTCATTTGCGTGGTTTGTTGGTCGTCTTTGGTGCAAATCTAATGTTTTTTTTAATTACCACAAAAGAACTCTTCTATCTTCAAAATGCTTTTTCTTTTACCCCTGACCAAAACACCCCTGGAGACAGCCGTTTTTTTTCCTTAAAAAAGACTTCAGTACCTGATTCAGAGTGCAATTTTTACTCCATCTCAAGCCATTGCCGCTGAATAATGCCCCAGTTTATTTACTTTTGCAAACTTAAAACACAAAAAATGGACTTTTTGGAAGAACTCCAATGGCGAGACCTCGTCCACGATATGACACCGGGCCTCGAAGAAGCCCTGCAAAAGGAAAAAATCTGCGGGTATATCGGCTTCGACCCGACCGCACCTTCGCTTACGATCGGCAATTACGTGCCCATCATGCTCCTGCGGCTGTTCCAGCGCTCCGGGCACTACCCGATTGTACTGATGGGGGGTGCGACCGGGCGTATTGGCGACCCCTCCGGAAAAGATAAGGAGCGAGAGCTAAAATCTTATGACGAGCTCGATGCCAATCTCGAGCGGCAGACCGCTCAAATGCGTCGCTTGCTCGACTTCGAGGGGGTTGAAAACCCGGCAATCCTGGTCAACAACCTGGACTTCTACAAGGGCATGGGTGTACTGGAATTCCTTCGCACCGTCGGAAAGACCCTTACGATCAACTATATGCTCTCTAAGGAATCTGTCCAGAAACGCATGGACTCGGGGATTTCTTTTACAGAATTCAGTTACCAGCTCCTCCAGGCATTCGACTTTCAGTGCCTTTACCGCCAAAACAACTGCATCCTTCAGATGGGCGGCTCCGATCAATGGGGCAATATTACTTCCGGAACGGAATTCATCCGGCGCAACCTGCAGGAGAAAGCGTATGCCTTAACGAATCCCTTGCTGACCAAAGCGGACGGAAGTAAGTTCGGGAAATCCGCAGAAGGTAATATCTGGCTCGACCCGGAAATGACCAGCCCTTACAAGTTCTTTCAATTCTGGATCAATGCTGCCGACGAGGACCTATCCAGGCTCTTCCGGTATTTTACCCTGCGCACCCGGGAAGAAGTGGAAGATTTGGAGACGACCCTTGCCGATAATCCACAGGAGCGTAAACGGCTGCTTGCAGAAGAGCTGACCGTACGCATCCATGGGCGCGAGGCATATCACGCCGTCTTAAAGGTGAGTGACCTGCTCTTTGGCAGGCAGGCCGGCAGGGAAGAACTGCTCAGTATGCGCGCCACCGACCTGGAAGCTGTTGCGCGGGAAATCCCGGCATACCAGTTTCCTGCCGAAAGCCTTTCCACAGGAATCAATATCCTGGATTTGCTTTCGGGCCATACGAACATTCTTGCCTCCAAAGGGGAAGCAAGAAATGCGATAAAAAACAATGCCATCAGTATCAATAAATTAAAAATCACTACCCATGATGCCATCATTGGTATCGGCGATCTGTTGCACGGCAGGTTTCTGATGGTCGAAAATGGGAAAAAGAACAAATATATATTAATCGCCGTTTAATGCATTGATGTCTATGCAACTCACGATCTACCAGGTGGATGCTTTTGCCGAAGCCGTGTTTCAGGGTAACCCCGCTGCCGTGGTACCGCTGGAAACGTGGCCTTCTGATGCCTTGATGCAGTCTATTGCCCAGGAAAATAATCTCGCTGAAACAGCCTTTTTCGCCAGGGAAAACGACGGCTACCGCCTGCGTTGGTTCACCCCTGCCACCGAAGTCCGTCTTTGTGGGCATGCCACCCTGGCGAGCGCACACGTCCTCTTTGAACATTTGGGCTTCCCGGAAAACACCGTCCATTTCCATACGCTCTCCGGCACATTGTCCGTCACCAGATCCGGCGGCAACCTAACGCTGGATTTCCCACTGGATATGCCCGTACCTCTGGCAACTCCGGCAAGTTTTTTTGAAGCGGCGCTCGGGCTTCCTATCCTCGATATCTGCCGCGGGAAGGACGACATCCTCCTGCGCATCGCTTCTCTCGACGCACTGGAACACTTTCAGCCGGAGCTTGGCTTCATACGCAACCTCGAGGGTGCGCGGGGCCTTATCCTTACAACCCGCGGCGACGACACCGATTTTGCCTCCCGCTGCTTCTTCCCTGCCGTTGGCGTGGACGAAGATGCCGTTACCGGATCGGCGCATACCCTGCTTGCGCCTTATTGGGCAAAGATATTAGGCAAAGAAACCCTCACGGCACGGCAGGGCGGCAGCCGGCGCGGTTTTCTGAAATGCAGGCCTATCGGCAACAGGGTAGAGATCAGCGGCAAGGCCGTCACCTATCTGACCGGAACTTTACACCTATCCGAATGGCCATGATGAAAAGGGTCGCCGCGTGGCTGATGTCGCTTTCCGGGTGGTCCGTCAATATGAATTATCCCCCCGAAGTCAGGCGCTGCGTGATGACGGCCGCCCCGCATACCTCCAACTGGGATTTCTGGTATGCACGTCTTGCCTTTTTCGTAATGGGCGTCCCCGTGCGGTTCACGATCAAAAAGCTATGGATGCACTTCCCGCTCAGCCTTGTGATTGGTCCCCTTGGCGGTATCCCTATTGACCGCAGGCCAAGGGAAGATCAACCTGGAAGGCCAAGCTATGTGGATCAAATCGCCGGCTACTTCCGGCAATACCAGCAGATTGCCGTGCTGGTGACCCCGGAAGGTACCCGTACTGCCCGTAAACAATGGAAAACCGGATTTTACTACGCAGCCCTACAGGCCGGGGTGCCCGTTTGCCTCGGTTATCTGGATTACCGGAAAAAAGAGGCCGGTGTTGGCCTGGTCATCTACCCAACAGGGGATATTGCCGCGGATATGCGGCAAATCATGGACTTTTACCGCAAAATACCCGGTAAGTTTCCAAAAAAATTTAGCCTGGACGAGCGCTATGCTTAGCGCTACCCACACCTGCGATTTTTCATAAAAAAAATACCTGCCATGCATCAGATTCAGGAAATTTTTCAATTGGAAGGGAAGGTCGCCCTGATTACCGGCGCCAGTAAAGGCATCGGAGAATCTATTGCCCGGGTTTACGGCCTTGCGGGCGCAAAAGTCGTCATCTCCAGCAGGAAGCAGGAAGCCCTGGACACCCTGGCAACAAGCCTTAGGGAAATCGGCATCGACGTGCTCCCTTTCGCAGCCAATGCCGGCAATATGGACGACCTGGCCCGTCTCGTACAGGAAACACAGGCCTGCTTTGGTGGCATAGATATCCTCGTCAATAATGCCGCTGCTAATCCGGTATTCGGACCGGTAGAAGATACGCCCCTCTCCGCCTTCGATAAAATCATGGACGTCAATCTCAAAGGACCCTTTGAGCTGAGTAAATACTGCCTCCCGATTATGAAATCCCGCGGCGGGGGGTCCATCATCAATATCAGCAGCATCGGCGGCATACGACCTGAGCCAATGCTCGGGATTTACAGCGTCAGCAAGACGGCCATCATTTCGCTCACCAAAGTACTTGCTAAAGAATGGGGCGCTTATGGCGTCCGCGTCAATGCAATATGCCCCGGACTGATCAAGACAAAATTCAGCCAGGCCCTCTGGGACAATGAACAGATTCTGCGTTACACCCTCGAACACCTGCCCATTGCGCGCGTTGGTACCCCGGAAGAAATTGCAGCATTGGCACTATTCCTGGCCGGAAATGGCGCAGCTTACTGCACAGGTGCTGTCTTTACAGCAGATGGCGGCCATACGATTTAGCACCTTTCCGGGAAGTATCGCTGAAAAGACAAAAAGGGGTGTTCACCGGAAATTCATTTCCTGAAGCGGTTATCTCACAAGTATCGCTGGCACTTTCACCCCTTTCATGGGGCTGTCCGAAAAGTATGCTGCCGCCTTCGGCGCAAAAGGACTTGTGGGACAGCCTCAAAATTTTCATACAACCCCCTGGGTAGCAAAGCGCCTTTTTTTACGCCATCCCGGCCTGAGGGCATAATGCCTGCCATGAATACCCCTTAATTCATAACCTCAACCAAATTACCAAATGAAAACAGATCTCGAAATCGCACGTTCTATCCCGATGCTCGATATCGGGAACATTGCCGGCCGTCTGGGACTATCGGAAAACGAAATACACCGCTATGGCAGATACAAAGCCAAGCTACCGCTTTCGCTGATTAATCTGCAAAAGTCAGCCAACGGGAAACTGATCCTGGTCACAGCGATTTCCCCTACACCAGCAGGAGAAGGTAAAACCACCACCAGTATCGGTCTTGCCGATGCGCTGAGCAGGTCTGGTGCCGATGTTGCCGTTGTCCTTCGCGAGCCTTCGCTCGGGCCTGTGTTTGGTATCAAGGGTGGTGCTACAGGGGGTGGATACTCCCAGGTTGTACCAATGGAGGATATCAACCTGCACTTCACCGGGGATTTTGCCGCCGTAGAAAAAGCACATAACCTCCTTTCGGCCATTATTGACAATTCGCTGCAGAATAAGAAAAACACTTTGGGGATTGACCCGCGGACGGTGGTATGGAAGCGCGTGATGGATATGAACGACCGTTCCCTGCGTCAGGTGATCACCGGGTTAGGAGGGACAGGGTCGGGGATACCCCGCGAAAGCGGCTTTGACATTACCGCCGCCTCGGAGGTAATGGCCATCCTCTGTCTATCCACTGGGTTAGAAGACCTCAAGCGACGCCTGGGGAATATATTTATTGGCTTCACCCATGACAAAACGCCTGTTTTTGCCCGCGACCTGAAGGTGAGCGGCGCAATGGCGGCCCTCCTGAAGGACGCACTGTTGCCTAACCTCGTACAGACCCTGGAGGGCGTTCCCGCGATCCTCCACGGAGGGCCTTTCGCCAACATCGCCCAGGGTACCAATTCGGTGATCGCCACGCGCATGGGGCTTTCCCTGTCCGACTATGTCGTCACAGAAGCTGGCTTTGGGGCAGACCTCGGCGCCGAAAAATTTTTCGATATCAAATGTCAAGCGGCGGGGCTTAACCCCAGTGCCGTGGTATTGGTCGCGACGATCCGTGCGCTCAAATACCACGGTGGCATCGCGCTCAAAGCCCTTGGCACACCGGATCTGGCCGCAGTAGCCCGTGGCCTTGCCAACCTCGAAAAACACCTGGAAAACCTGCAGACCTTCGGCCTGCCCGTCGTAGTCGCCATTAACCAATTCCCTGGCGACGCCCCTGAAGAAATCCGCCTGGTACAGGAACATTGCCAGCGCTTAGGGGTAGAAGCTTTCCCCTGCGACAACTGGTCACAGGGCGGAGAGGGGGCCCTGCCGCTCGCCGATGCCGTAAAGCGACTTGCACAAAATACTTCCACCCGTTTCCGGCCCCTCTATACCTGGGAGCAGCCCGTAGTGGACAAAATCCATACCATCGCCACCAAAATTTATGGCGCAGAGGGCGTAGATTATACGACAAAAGCAAAAAACGACCTCCGCAAAATACAGGGCCTCGGACTTGACGGCCTTGCCATCTGTATGGCCAAAACTCAAAAGTCGTTATCCGATAACCCAGATTTGCCGGGCAGGCCACAAAATTTCAGGATTACCATCCGCGAAATCGAAATTGCCGCAGGTGCAGGCTTCATCATCCCCATTACCGGAGAAATGATGCGCATGCCGGGCCTACCGGAGACCACGGCAGCCGAGGGGATTGATATTGATGCCGAGGGAAACATCCTCGGGCTGTTTTGAAAGCGACCAATACGCCAGCCAGGGCTATAGCACTTCGATCAGCGCATTAACTGAAAATGAAATTCCCTGAACTCTAAAATATTCAGGTAAATATTCTCGAAGCGCCCGATAGCATTCAACAAATCAGCCCGATAGTTGCCCTGGGGTTCCAGGATGGATTGGAACTCATATCGGGTGTGCAGCCCGGTAGTAGGATTTACGTCCATATAATATTGGAAGTACTTGCCGTATTCTTTGAGCATTTTTCCGATAAAGCGGAACAGGCCATAGCCTTCATACGCCGCAGGCTCGGGCATGGCACCAAATTCCGCGAGGTACCGCTGTCGGAATGCCTTTACCGCAGGGTCTTTAAGATCAATAAAACTGTTGCTTGAAATCCGGACCTGGAGCTTTTCGAAATAATCGTATTCGAAATTCTGGAATTCGATCCACTGCGGCATTCCATACACCACCACCATTTGATCATCGGATTTTGCCTCGATAATACGGCGCAGCAGCATCAGGATAAAATTCTGTTCGGCCCAGGAGGGTACCATAATCGCTATTCGTGGGCGGCCTTTTATCAACTGGGAAATATTGATCCCGCCATAAGTGCTGTTTTCCAGCACCAGTTCCGGGATGAGTTCTGGTTCCCGGGCACCTTGCAGCCCCGCATTGGCATTCTGAAAATACTCCGCACAGGTCTTTTCGGCAGGCTGGTTGGCCCGATAGAGTATAAGAATTTCCTCCTCTGAAAATTCGGAGCGCACATGGCGCAGCAAGGCGCGGCAGTGCTGCTCGAGAGAGGGATTTACCTGTACGAAATTGGGGTTGCCCTGTACGAGATTAGTCACCGCACTATGCGGGGAGAACATAACAAAGTTCTCCTTTTTCGCCTGATCGGCTACCGTCCGGATATGCTCCCGTCGGTAAGGCCCGATAAACACATCGGTATTCCTGGCATCCGGGCTGCTCAACAGCGCCGGGATTCCCGAATCATCGGATTTGGTGTCGCGCACATATACGTTGAGCTTTACCCCATCGGTTTCCATCTCCTTTGCTGCAAGTTGGATGCCACCATAGAAATTAATAGCCCATCGCCCTACCCTACCCTGGGTGACTTCCTGTGCGTTTTCAATTTCGTTGGCAGAAAAGGGCAATGCGACCATGATCTTATATTGGTCCTTTTTTTCGATACGGGGAGTGTTAGGCGATACCGGTTCCGGTACTGGTTTCTTTTCCTTCAGCAATCCTTCCAATGCCCTGGGATCTGGCGGGAAGAAATTGGGGATGAATGTGACTGCAGTAGCGTAGTAGGGTTTTACGGTTTTGAAAACGAACGTATCCATTCGTTCTGAAGGAGGGGGAGGTACGACCACCCATTGCCTCGTGACCGGATCATACTGCTTCGTGGCTGGGATTTCATCGAGTTTACCTTCTTCCCTTTTATTTTCGGGCTGCGTATCCTTTCCCTGCCCATGGGCGGCGGGCTGAAGGCTTTTGCAGCCGCTGAGGCAAAGTACCCCAAAATATCCTAAAAACAGGAGGAGTTTATTCCCACTCAATCGTGGCCGGAGGTTTGGTGCTGATATCATAGACAACGCGGTTTATTCCTTTAACATGATTGATAATATCACTGGATACCTTTGCCAGGAAATCATAAGGCAGGTGGCTCCACTCCGCCGTCATGCCATCTACGGAGTTGACTGCGCGCAGCGCTACTGCCTGTTCGTACGTACGTTCGTCCCCCATTACCCCGACCGATTGGACCGGGAGCAATACCGTCCCGGCCTGCCACACGGTATCGTACAAGCCCTGTGCGCGGAGGTGATCAATGAATATCGCATCTGCTTCCTGTAAAAGGCGTACTTTTTCTTCAGTCACCTCGCCGAGGATCCGGATACCGAGACCTGGCCCCGGAAAAGGGTGGCGTCCCAGAATAGCCTCGGGGAGGCCTAATTCGCGTCCAATCCTGCGCACCTCGTCCTTAAACAGCATCCGAAGGGGCTCAACGATCTTTAGCCTGAGTTTTTCCGGCAACCCGCCGACATTATGGTGCGATTTAATCGTTACCGAAGGGCCATGTACCGATACCGACTCGATCACATCGGGATAAATCGTACCCTGCCCGAGCCAGTGGATTGCTCTGTCGCGGGCCTCCAGGCTAAGCGCCTCCTGTTCGAAGACCTCGATAAATACCCGGCCGATGGTTTTGCGTTTCTCTTCGGGGTTCGTAATTCCTTTCAACTCCCCATAAAACCGAGAGCGGGCATCTACGCCCTCGACACGCAGGCCGAAACCCTTATAAGAAGCAAGTACCTGCTCATACTCGCCTTTGCGCAGCAACCCGTTATCCACAAAAAAGCAGATCAACTGATCGCCAATCGCATGGTGTAGCAGCATTGCCGCCACAGTTGAGTCCACCCCACCCGATAGCCCCATGAGGACGTGGTCTTTGCCAACAGACGCCCTGAGCTCTGCCACCGATTGCTCTACGAAGGCAGCCGGTGTCCAATCGCCGCAACAACCCGCAATGCCGAAAACGAAATTTTTCAGCAACTGCGCCCCGTCCAGGCTGTGGGTTACCTCCGGGTGGAACTGCAGGCAATATACCGGGGCATCAAACCTCCCTGTAACTGCCCGAAAAGCAGCTACCCCTATACTTTCCGTAGCGGCGATGCGCTCAAACCCTGCCGGAAGCTCCATAATGGTATCGCCATGCGACATCCAGACCTGCGAACCGTCCGAAATACCCTGAAAAAGCGGATCACCGGGTGTGACATCCCGAAGGTGGGCTTTGCCATATTCCCGCTTTTGCGAGCGCTGAACCGTACCCCCATAAAATTTTGCAATGTATTGTGCACCATAACATATCCCTAAAACCGGACGGATGCCAATCAGGGCGGCGAGGTTAGGATGCAGGGCATTTGCATCTGCGACCGAAAACGGGCTCCCCGAAAGGATAACCCCTTTGTAGGTTTCGTCAAGTTCAGGGATTTTATTGAAGGGCACGATTTCGCTGAAAACGTTTAGCTCCCGGATCCTGCGTGCGATCAACTGGGTATATTGCGACCCAAAATCGAGTATGAGTATTTTTTCAACCATGCTACAAATATATTCAGAATCTCCTGTTTTTCGAGGGATCATTTTGGGGCACGAGGTTATGTTTACACATCAGGCTTGTTGCGGGCAGATTATCCTGGACGAAAAACAGCTCATTTTCCCTCCGCACTGACCCGTCACAACAAGTTTACTGCGCTAAAAGCGAAGCCCCAGGGGCCGTCACTTGGACAGGATGAATTCGACCCGCCGGTTCAATGCCCTGTTGGCAGGTGTATTATTCGATGCAATGGGTTTTGTGCCCCCCTGGCCTTCAAAACGCATGCGGCTCGGCCCAATACCCCTGGAGATGAGGTAATCGTAGCAGACTTGCGCCCGGTTTTTTGACAGCAGCAGGTTTTTCTCCGGATTGCCGACATTGTCGGTATGGCCGATGATACTGAGCGAAAAATCCGGGTATTTGCGCATCATAGCGGCTACCTGGTCCAACGCCTCGAAAGAGGCCTGTTTCAAGCGGTCGCTCCCTGTTTCGAATTGTACGAGGCTCATGATTTTGATCAGGGAATTGAGGTCATCCGATGAAACTTCCGGGCAACCATCGGGCATCTGCAATCCGGGGGTATTAGGGCAGCGGTCGTCTTTATCGGGGATGCCATCGAGGTCGCTGTCGGGGCAGCCCCGGGTTTCCGGTGGCCCGGGTGCATCGGGGCAGTTGTCGGATTTATCGGCAAGCCCGTCATTATCGCGGTCCGGGCAGCCTTTTGTGGCCAGAGGCCCTGGAACGTCCGGGCAATCGTCCAGTTTATTCTCTACCCCATCTTTATCTTTATCGTTATCCGGGCAGCCTTTGGATTCGGGAGGGCCGATTTCGAACGGGCATTGATCGTCGTTATCGGCAATCCCATCGTTGTCGGCATCCGGACAGCCGGACAGGCTTCCTGCCACATCCGGGCACTTATCGAGATAATCGGCGGTACCGTCGCCGTCTCTGTCCGGGCAGCCTTTCAACGCGCGCACACCTGCCGAGGCCGGGCAGTCATCTTCTTCATTAGGGACCCCATCACCGTCCTGGTCTTTAGCGCTGTACACTGCCGGCGGTTTTTTTCCGGGAGCCGTTGTCTTGTCATTCGAAATACTGCCAGCGGTGAATTTCAGGCCGACACCTGCCAATAGCTGCTCCCGAAGGTCGAGGTCGCTGTAGCGGTATTCCAACCTCGAAGAAAAATAGAGGCCCTTGGCAAGACGTAGGTCAATCCCCCCTCCAACGGGTATTCCGGCACGCACCTTGCTGGCCTCTTCGAATTCTGCACCGATACCAAAGTAGGCCCAGGGATTGAAACGGGAGCCTGCGGGAAAAAGCCGGAGGTGGAACTGCAGGTCCACATTGCCCCACAGTGCCGGATTGGTACCCCCGGTGGCTCCCGACGGATAGCGGGCCTGGGCAGCACGCAATGGCAGGGCCAAAGCGGTGAAAGAACCTATTCTTCGGATAAATTCCAGCTCTGTACCAGAAGAATACCCCTTGAAAAAGGTTTTGTTGATCGGATATTGAAAGTCCGATGCGAGGTATCGCACCGCAACTTCCCCTCTGCCATAGCGCACCGGTTGTCCCGGGGATGCCAGCGGAATGGATAAAAAAATCAGGATTAGTTGAAAAAAGCGCATCATAGCGTCAATTATCGAGCAGGCCCCGGCCCTCTTTTTTAATTTTACCGTCTGCCAGCAGTTGTTTAAGCAATCGGTCCAGGATACCGTTGATGAAATCCTTACTTTTCTCCGTACTGTATTGTTTTGAAATCTCCACAAATTCGTTGAGCGTCACTTTAGTAGGAATGGTCGGGAAAGCGCGCAACTCGCAGAGCGCCATTTTCAGCATGATCATATCGAGGACAGCGACCCGCTGCACATCCCAGTTTTTGAGCATTGGCTCGATGGAAGCCAGCAACTCGGTATCGCTATTGTGTACAGTTGTGAGCAGCGTCTCCCCGAATTCTACTGTTGCCTCTTCCGGCGGCAGATAATCCTCATAAAAGGCTGGGGTTGCCGGCAGTGCTTTAAACGTTTTTTTCAGGGCCCCGATTACGAGGGACTTATCATCCTCCCAGTTGGGGTACCAATCTTCCGTAGCGTCCGAGAGCGACTCCGAAGAGAGGCAGAAACGCACGAGGTCGAGCAACTGTGCCGCGTGATCTTCTACATCGGGGTGTTCTTTTTGAAAATAGGCCTTATACGCCTCTTTCTTAGAAAATTCGGTGTAAAGGGCCCTGACCATGTCATCATCTATCTTAGCTGCAATGCGGTATCGCTGAAAAAGACGTCCGAGCTCCTGGTTGCCGGTGAGCGAGCGGATGAGCTCATTTTCGAAAAGCCTGGGAGTAAACTGCTTGTCCTCTTCGCTGGGGAGGTATTTTGCCGCCCGCCGTTCCGCATCTTTCCTGGCGTATTCTGCTATTTTGACGACGTAATAGAGATAGAACAAATACAGTTCAAAGGAGCGGCTTACGCTTTCCCTATACCGCCGCATCGCTTCCTCCAGGGAGAGCTGAGGATCCCGGCTCATGGCATAAAGCATCTGCATGACTTTTATGCGGACGTTTCTTCTACTTAACATGGTTTGGTCGAATTTGCCGCCCCCAGTAAAGGGCTGATGCAAATTAACGGCTTTTTATTCAGATAATGAAACGATTCGCGAAAGGAGGCTGTTTTAACAGACCTTTTTAAGGCGCTGCCTCAATAAGTGGGTTGTGTAGAAAGTCTTTCGTCGCCTTCGGCGGCAAAAGGATCTTTTTACACAACCCACAAAATCTTGAATGATGCCGTCCCACAAGTATTATTCCCGTGCTAAGTGCCGAATAGCTTATGCGACGCCCAGGGGAATCCCGCGACAAGTAAGCCCACAACACCTACTTCCGGATATATTGTTCATTGATTTCCTGAAAAGTGGGCAGTTTTCTGTGGTGCCACATTTTCACGATGGTCCCGTCTTTAAACAGCAATACACCGGGGTTAGAGCGGATAATCGTCTTCAGGAGGATATCATCGGCGACTAAGAAAGGGAAGTTAGCGCCGATTTTTTCGCGAAAATCCCCGATCTGGCTTTTATCTGCATACGCGGTGATTGCCACGGTGTTGATCTCCGCTTTTGCAGCGGCTTCGGCCAGGGGCACTACGCCGTCCGTCCACCGCTCCTGGTATGCAGCTTCCCATTTAAAGGCTTTTGTCGTACGGGTACCTTCCACTACTTTCATCTGTGGCAGAATTTCCAATGAATTCGCGGTGCGGGTGCTATCGGTCAAATAGACCGTATCCCGGACGGTCGTCCTGATTTCTTCCGGCTCGCCTTCGAGATGATGGGCGATGACCAGGAAGTAATACCCCTGCATCGAGAGGAGCTCCTCTGTGACTTCCTGCCCTTCCAGGTTGCTCACCTCGAATTCGCTTACTTTTGTGGGCGCTATCGCAGGCTTGGATTTGATTTGTTCCATCTCCCAGTACTCAGTAGGGTATTTGGACATTTCTTTAAGGAATTTGTCAAAAGGGATTTCCAGCACACGGCCATCTGACTTATTCGTCAGGCGATAGGCCGTAATCTTGACATTCTGGAGGGCTTCCTGCTCCTGGCGTTTCTTTTCGCCGATATTTACCCCCTCTTTGAACGGGCGGAAATCTATATCCGGGAGGTTCCAGACGTAATTGCTAAAACAATACACCATGAGCGCGGGGACAGAAAGCCCTGTCACCCAATTGCGCAGGACGGGGTTGAACAGCCGGTGCATCTCGCTGTGCAGGAAGACAAATGCCAGTGCGGGAACAAGCAACACCAGATCTTTAATAAAAGAGACCTTGGGTTCAAGTTTGATGAAATCGCCAAAACAGCCGCAATCCGTTACCTTCATATTGGTAGCAACATATTTGCCCCATTTGCCAAATTCAAAGAAATTCACCTCTGAGGGGACGTATCCGGTGAGGTAGGTGAAGCCGGTAAGCACGGTGAAAAACAGTACCAGCAAAAGAAATATCCACGCGGTAAGGCGGGGCATGAAACCGATTATTAACCCGATACCCAGCGCGATTTCCAATACAATCATGCCCACTGCGAAGCCTTCGGTAAATTGAGAAAGCCAGGGGAAGAGCGGGGAAAGCCAGGAAGCTGCCGTCGGTTTGAAGACCCCCTCGAAAGCCGCAAAATACTGCGCCATCTTGTAGGCTGTACCCAATGGGTCTATTGCTTTGACTGCGCCGGAAACGACAAAGAGGACACCGGAGAAGAACTGCAGGAAACTCAGCGGTTTGTTTTGCAGGCGGTCGGTGAAAATCCCCGTTAAAAACATCAGTGCGACAGCGGCGATCCCGATCATCAACATTAAAGTGCCAATCGTCATAGTCAGATTATTTTATGGGTTGAGCAAATCCGCATTTCCCCCTGCATCAGCTTCATCGAGCTGGATCAATGCGAACAGCGCGTAATTAACAATATCGGCATAATTGGCCTCCACACCCTCCGATACCAGGGTGAAGCCCCGGTTATCTTCGATTTGCTTGATCCGCAGCAGCTTCATCAGAATCAAATCCACAAGCGAGCTTTGGCGCATTTCCCGCCAGGCCTCCCCATAATCGGTGTTTTTTCTGGCCATCAGCGCACGCACCTCTGCCAGGTGCGCATCGTACAGCGCAGCGGCTGCCTCGGCAGATAGTTCCAGCGGCGCATCTGCCGGCAGCCCAAGCTGGATAAGGGCCAGCAGGCTGTAATTCACGATCCCTTCGAGCTCGGCGGCAACCGGGTCGTCCACCATCTGGAGGCCAGACTCCTGCACGGTGCGGATACGCTTCGCTTTGATATATAGCTGATCCGTAAGGGAAGAAGGCCTGAGGATACGCCACGCCGTACCGTAATCCTGCGTTTTTTTTAAAAAAACCGCTTTACACTTTTCGGCGGCTTTATCGTATTGAGCAAGGGTGCGCTCCACGGATTTTTGGTTTTGTCTGCAAATATAAGACAGGATTTTTAGGTTTGGTTAAATTTGCCGAACTTCGGGCTTGCCTAACCGTATTTCGCATTTAAATGCAAAAAGATACCTTCCATACCATCGGGGCATCCGCAGAAGGCTTGTTCAAAGACAAGGGGAGCAAGTTCCTGGCTTTTGCCTTCCCCATCCAACAGGAGGGAGAGGTCCATGTCCAGGTGGACGCATTGCGGAAAGCCCATCCCAAGGCCAGGCACTTTTGCTATGCCTACCGCATCGGCCTTGGTGGCCTCCGCTTCCGCGCCAATGACGACGGAGAGCCTTCCGGGACGGCCGGCAGGCCCATCCTCGGCCAGATAGACAGCTTCGGCCTCACCAATGTCGCCGTGGTGGTCGTCCGCTATTTTGGGGGCACACTCCTCGGTGCGGCCGGACTGATCCAGGCATACAGGGCGGCTGCGGCCGATGCCCTGCGCCAGGCCCCGGTCATCGAACAGCAACTCCAGCAGTTGGTGCGCCTCGAATTCCCATATTCCCTGATGAACCACATCCTCCACGCAGTAAAAAAACTCGGTTTGCCGATTTATGCCCAGCAATACGGTGAGCAGGGAACCGTAACCATCGGTATCCCGCTGAGTAGTGTCGGGCAAGCCATTCAAAGGCTCCAGGTCCTTGCAGGCGGGCTGCATCCCGAAGAAGTCGAAATGGGAAAGACTGTCGAGGGCCTGATCATTACCCTCCTCCCGGAAGGCTGAACGCCCGCATCAGGTGCTCAGAATGGCGAGGCCGAAACCAGTCAGGATGGCCACAAACTTTGTCCAGGAAACCTTGTGCGCCCCCCCTTGCTCGTTGCTCTCAAACAAGATCGAAGTGGACAGGTGCAGAAAAGATCCGGTGACCATCGCCAGCAAAAAGAACAACTGCTCCATCGAAAAATCAGAAAACATAGCAATCAGCGCACCCAAAGGCGAGGCAATCGCAAAGATGCCCAGCAGGATTGCTACCCTCGGCGTTGGCATCCCGGAGATACGCAATAAGCTACCCAACGCAAACCCCGCAGGAGCTTTATGCACTAAAATGCCCCATAGCAACTGGTTGCCATGGGCGGCATGGGAAGCGGCATGCTCCATTGCCGAATAGCCGCTCAGCGGCATTCCTTCTAAAAACGCATGGACAAACAACCCGATCATCACCGGCCATACCGAGGTGGATTTCACCGCATGGAAATGCCCATGCTCTATCCCCTTCGACAATGGCTCCAGCAGCAGTTGCAAGGTGAAGCCCGCCAGTACCCAAAGACCAGGGTTGGATAGCGTACCCGAACCCCAAAGGCCGGGAATCAGGTGCACCACCGCAAGTGCCAGCAAGAAAGCCCCGCTGAATGCGATCAGCACCTGCACCGTCCCCCATTTTTCCCGCGGAACAAAAAACGACGCTATCCCGCCGGCAAATGCGGTCACAAACAACCCCACGTATTCCCAAAAATTCATCTGTGTTTCCTTTCTAATGCATTAGGTATGGCGCAAAGATATGTTTTTGCAACAACGTTGCCAATACATGCGCCTAAAATTGCCCCGGCAATTACATCCAGGGGATAATGTACCCCCACATACACCTGGCCAAAAGCAATCGAACCCGCCCAGAAATACAGCCCGCTACGCATCCACGACGAATATGCAAACAAAGTGAGTGCCAGGAAAACCGCAACGGAAAAATGGTTGGCGGCATGGGAGGACGTAAAACTGTAGGCCTTCCCGCAACCGACCAGCAGGCGGGCAGACGCCTTTACAACCTTATCGTTGCATGGGCGGTCCCGGGCAAACGCAGGCTTCACCAGGTGACTGCTCACTGCATCGGAAGCACCTGCCGCTATGGCAAGTGCCACTATAAAAGCAAATGCCTTCTGCCGGTAACGGAAAAACGCATATCCCGCCAGGGCCAGATACGCCGGTACCCAGGTGAGCTTCTCCCGCCACCAGGGCAGCCACCAGTCCATAAAGCCATTCTGCCAGCGCTGGTTAATCAGCTCGAACAGCCAACGATCGGCATCTAATAAATGCTCCATCATTTTTTTGCGATTATGATTAGCCGGGGGCTTGACCCCGGATCAAATGCCTGCAGCCGGTAATCGCCAAATACGGTGGAGATCCCCAGGCCTGCTTGTTTCAACAAACGCTCGAAGTCAGCAAGGGAAAACAAGCGTACGCGCTCTTCAAATTCAAAATGCCGCCCACCATCTTCAAACCGGATGCGCTTCCTGATCTGGCCACCTTCCACCCATTTGCTCAGGTAAAAAATGATCCCGTCCACCGTCCGCGTTTCTTCGCCCAGGAGGTGGTCTTCCACATAAAACCTGTTGAAATAGTCGAGTACGAAGGTGCCACCCCTGCGCAAGCCGCTATGGACGCTGCGAAGGGTGTTGAAGTCATCCCGCTCGGAGCTGAAATACCCAAAACTGGTAAAAAAACTGAACAGATAATCGTAATAGTTCACGCGGAAGGGCAGCCGCATATCGTGCCGGTAAAAAGAAAGGTTGGGCACCTCGTAATTGCGCGCTTCGCGGATGCTCTCCTCCGAGAGGTCAAGACCTGTAACGTCAAATCCTTTTTTTGCGAGGTAAATTGCAAAACGCCCCTTCCCGCAGGCAAGGTCGAGTATCCTGGCCCCCGGGGCCGGCCGCAGCCAGACCAGCAAACGATCAATAAAACGCTGGGCTTCTGCCTCGTCCCGGTGCTGATACAGCAAATGATAATAAGGAGAGTCGAACCAGGCTTCATACCATTCCGATTCAATGCCAGTACCGGGAATTATTCCTTCCATGCTTTTCTTTTTGACAAACCGCAACGGGGCTACCTGGAAAAAGCCCCCCAATTTTGACGGCAAAGGTAGCTTTTCCAAAAAACAACAACATACCCGCATACCGTTAAATTTACTATTTTTGCGCAAAAAAAAAGTGGCGCTTATCCAATCTATTTCCGGCTTCAGGGGCACTATTGGGGGAGCCCCCGGAGAGGGTCTCACCCCTGTGGACATTGTCGGCAGCGTAGCCGCATTTGGCAGCCTGCTCCTCGACAATCATCCCCGCCCCAGAGTCGTTATTGGCAGGGATGGCCGGATCTCCGGACCGATCGTACAAGGACTCGCCCTGCAAACCCTGCTCGCAATGGGTATTGACGTCGTGGATGCAGGGCTTTCTACTACCCCTGCGATAGAAATGGCCGTAAAATGGGAAAAAGCGCAGGGCGGTATCATCATCACCGCAAGTCATAACCCCAGGGAATGGAACGCGCTCAAATTCCTGAACGGCGAAGGGGAATTTATCAGCCCCGAAACCGGCGAAGCGGTACTTGCAAAGCTCCGTGCCGGCGATTTTCGCTTTGCCACGGTGGATACCCTGGGGCATTATACCCAGGAAAACGGTTTCTTCCAACGCCACGTGGACGCCGTGCTGGCCCATCCGATGGTCAATACCGGGGCGGTCCGGTCGCGAAAATTTAAAGTCGTCCTCGATGCCGTTAATTCCACAGGGGCAATGGCGTTGTCCCCATTGCTCGAAGCCCTGGGGTGTACCGCCGTGCTCATCAATAGTGCGCCCACCGGGCAGTTTGCCCACAACCCCGAACCTCTGCCGGAACACCTCGGCGAGCTATCGTCCGCAGTGCGGGAGCACCAGGCCGACCTCGGCATTGCAGTAGATCCCGATGTTGACCGCCTCGCCCTCATCTGTGAAAATGGTAGCCCCTTCGGCGAAGAATACACCCTGGTGGCCATCGCCGACTACTTCCTCGGCCAGAGGCCGGGCAATACCGTCTCCAACCTCTCCTCCTCCCGGGCATTACGCGATGTGACCCTGGCTCGGGGAGGGCAATATTTCGCCGCAGCAGTCGGAGAAGTCCATGTAGTCCGGCAAATGAAAGCGGTACAGGCCGTAATCGGCGGCGAAGGGAACGGGGGGGTCATCGTCCCAGATTTGCATTATGGCAGGGATGCCGTAGCGGGCACCGCCCTCTTCCTCAGCGCCCTTTGCATGTCCGGACAAAGCGCCTCGGCATTCCGGGCAGGCTTCCCACAGTACGAAATGGTCAAAGACCGTATGGATATCCCCTCCGACCAGCCTTACGAAACCCTCGTCGCCCGGCTCCTGAAACGTTTTTCCGACCAGGAATGCTCTACCCTCGACGGATTAAAAGTGGATTTCCCCAATGGCTGGGTACACCTCCGAAAATCAAATACAGAACCTATCATCCGTATTTATGCGGAGGCACGGACCACCCAGGCAGCGAGCGACCTGGCGGCCCTCGTCAAAAATGAAGCGTTGAACCCTTAAAACGCAACAGCATGCCTTTCTACGACGTCTCAATGCCGGAAACGGCACCTAAGGAAAACCTGGAATCCTTCTTCGGGGCCTTCCGCCGTAAGGTGATCGGCTGGGACCAGGACTTCCCCACCCCATTCGGCCAAAAGCGGATCGTATATGCCGACTGGACGGCAAGTGGCCGGCTCTATGGGCCTATCGAAAGCCTCTTATCTCATAAAATCGGCCCTTTCGTCGGAAATACCCATACCGAAACGACTGTCACCGGCAGCGCCATGACCCATGCCTACCACCAGGCAAAGCATATCATCAAAAAACATGTCGGAGCCTGGGATAAAGATGTCCTCATCGCTTCCAACTCCGGAATGACCGGCGTCGTCAATAAATTCCAGCGCATCCTCGGCCTGAAAGTCCACGAACGCCATCGTGCCTATGTTCAACTTCCCGGCTCCGAACGCCCGGTGGTTTTCGTCAGCCACATGGAACATCATTCTAACCAGACCAGCTGGCTGGAGACGATCGCCGACATGGAAATCATCCAGCCCGATAAGGATGGCCTGATGGATCTCGGCCACCTCGAATCCCTGCTGCTGAAATATAGCGACCGGCCCCTGAAAATTGCAGCTATTACCTCCTGCTCTAATGTCACCGGCATAAAAACCCCCTATCACGAGGCAGCAGCGATCATGCACCGTCATGGAGGGCTCTGCTTCGTGGATTTTGCCTGCTCCGCGCCATATATCGAAATCTGTATGCGTCCGGACGACCCCCAAAAACACCTCGACGCAATTTACTTTTCCCCGCATAAATTCCTGGGTGGCCCCGGTGCGACCGGTGTCCTCGTCTTTGACCCTAAGCTCTACAAGAACAAGATTCCCGATAATCCGGGCGGTGGTACCGTGGATTGGACCAACCCCTGGGGCGGACATAAATATATTGACGAAATCGAGGCCCGGGAAGACGGCGGTACGCCCGCTTTTCTCCAAACCATCAAAGCAGCACTCGCCATACAGCTTAAAGAAACGATGGGCGTCAGGAATATCATCGCCCGCGAACACGAGCTGCTCGAACTCATCTGGCCCCGCCTCGATGCCATCCCCAACCTGCATATTCTGGCCGGACAACATCGCGACCGGCTCGGGGTTATCTCGTTCTACATTGATGGCCTGCACTATAACCTCGGGGTACGGCTACTCAACGACCGTTTTGGAATACAAGTCCGTGGCGGCTGCTCTTGTGCAGGAACCTACGGCCATTACCTGCTGGAGGTCTCCCGGGAATATTCCCAAAAAATTACTGAAAAAATCACCCACGGCGACCTCTCCGAAAAGCCCGGCTGGATCCGGATGTCCATCCATCCTGTCATGACCAATCGGGAAGTGTGCGATATCATGGACGCGATCGGACAACTTGCAGCCAACTTCCGCGAATGGGCAGCAGACTATTCCTACAACGTCCACGCCAATGAATTCTCGTTTGCCGGCAGGGATACTTTCGGGCAAACCCTGGTCAATGATTGGTTCAACCATCCCTTCAATACAGAGAAATAATGAAAAGAGTGTTTTTCGATAATGCAGCGACGACCCCCCTCGACCCAGAGGTCATCGAAATAATGCTCCACGCCATGCGCGAGGATAACGGCAACCCCTCCTCTATCCACCAAGAAGGCCGCAAAGCAAGGGCCGCTATCGAACAGGCACGAAGGACAATTGCCCAGGGCCTCAACGCTTCGATCGGGGAAATCTTCTTTACCTCCGGCGGCACGGAATCCAACAATATGGCCCTGAAGTGCGCAGTGCGCGACCTGGGCGTACAGCGTATCATCAGTGCACGTACCGAACACCACTGTGTACTCCATTCCCTGGAAACACTACACCGCCACCACGGCACGAAAATCATTTTTCTGCCCCAATCCCCCGATGGCCATATCGAACCCGAGGCCCTCGAAATGCTGCTGAAATCCGACAGCAGCAAAACCCTCGTCTCCCTCATGCACGCCAACAATGAGATCGGCACCCTCAACGACCTGCACCTCATCTCCAACCTCTGCAGTACGTATGGCGCCCTCTTTCATTCCGATACCGTCCAGACCATCGGCTT
This sequence comes from Lewinellaceae bacterium, assembly GCA_040382095.1. Lineage (GTDB taxonomy): Bacteria > Bacteroidota > Bacteroidia > Chitinophagales > Saprospiraceae > JADJPL01. Next base: position 11,593 of record JBEIGB010000012.1, on the reverse strand, counting down.
TTATCCAATCGACCTGGGCGATACCCCCATCCATTTTCTCAGCGGCTCGGCGCATAAATTCCACGGGCCAAAGGGTACGGGTTTTATCTATATCAACAAGGAACACCTCCTCCATCCATTCATTGACGGCGGATCACAGGAACGCAATATGCGTGGGGGTACCGAAAATGTGCCCGGTATCGTAGGTATGGCCAGGGCTTTGCAACTGGCCTGGGAAGAACGCCTCGCACGCGAACAACACATCCGCTCTGTCCGCGATTATCTGGCCCAACGGCTACGCCAGGAATTCGACGACATAACATTTAACGGGGATCCCTGGGGCAGCGGGCATTACAAAATACTGAGTGCCACCTTCCCGCCTTCTTCGAAAGCAGACCTCCTGCTGCTGCATCTCGATATCGCAGGCATCGCCGCATCCGGCGGAAGCGCGTGCAGCTCAGGGGCCGATGCCGGCTCCCATGTAATCAACGCCCTTAAAAATAACTCCCCCGGAAAAACCCTGCGGTTCTCCTTCTCTCACTTCAATACCATCGAAGAAGTGGACTTCCTGATCTCAAAGCTCAAGGCAATCGGTATCTGAACAATTACCGGGTAGAAGTGCCGCCGATACAAAAGTGGTTTTCATCCGCTATTTAATGGAATTGATATAAAAACTTTTACCGTTTTTCGCTATTACATTAACATTGTATAATGATTATGTTGCAAAATGCGGATGTACCGCTGCGTGTTGTGTTGTAGAAAAAACCCTGTAAAACCTGAAGAATCACGCTATTCAATAAAATTTTTTCGATAATGAGCAAAAAACAATTGATTACAAGCCTTCTGGCAGCAAGTATATGCTTACCGCTGCAGGCCCAGCAGGCCTGGTCCCTTGAACGCTGCATCGAACACGCACAACAAAACAGCCTGTCCGTCAAACAAGCCCAAAACCAGGTCCGCGCTGCCGAACTCGGCCTCGAACAAGCCAGATTCAGCCGCCTGCCTTCGCTTAACGGTACAATTAGCGGGGGGATGCAATTCGGACGTACCATTGACCCTACCACCAACACGTTCGATAACCGACGCATCGGGTTCAACAGCTATGGCCTAAATTTCGGGGTCGCCCTGTTCGCCGGCAACAGGATCAACAATAATATCCAGATCGGTCGCCTCGACCTGTCGGCAACCCAACTCGATGCCCTGCAGATTGCAAATGACCTCGGGCTCAATGTCGCCACCGCTTATCTGAACGTCCTCCTCTCTGAAGAACAACTCGGCCTCGCCCGCCAGCGCCTGGGACAGTCCCAGCTTCAGCTGGAACAAACCGACAAACTCATCCAGGTGGGGGTACGGCCTTCAAACGAACGCCTCAACATCCTCTCACAGATCGCCCTCGACGAACAGGCCGTCGTTCAGGCTGAAAATGTCGTCAGCCTGAATTACCTCGCCCTGAAACAACTCCTTTTCCTCGACCCCAACGAACCCTTCCGAATCGCACAACCCGTGATCAATATGCCTGCCGATGTCAACCCCGACAACTATTCCAGCGCTGAAGTATTTGTCTCCGCCCTGGGTGCCCAGGCTAATATCCAGGCCAGCGAAAAACGCATGGAAAGCGCAACTAAAGGAATCGAACTGGCAAGGGCAGGCTATTACCCTACCCTCAACTTCTTCGGCGGTATGAACTCCAACTACTCCTCCGCAAGCCGAAGGGTCGCCGGGTTTCAGGATGTCACTATCCCACAAACTGTTATCTTCAATGGACAGACCGTCACCTTTCAGATACCACAGCAAATCCCCAGCTTTGAAGAAAATCCCTACTTCAACCAAATCAACCAGAACTTCGGACAAAACCTCGGCCTTTCCCTCAGCATACCGATCTATAACAACAACCGCAATAAAGTCAGTGTCGAAAGGGCAAGGCTTAACCTCATCCAACAGGAAAACAACAACCAGCAACTTCGTCAAAACCTGAAAACCAACGTGGACCGCGCTATCGCAGATGCTAAAGCGGCACGCCGTACCCTCGATGCCGCCCAGAAAGCACTCGACGCCGCCAACGCCGCCCTGCAAAATGCGACAGTCCGCTACGAAGTGGGCGCGATTAACGCACTGGAGCTACAAACGGTACGCAACGCAAAAGACCAGGCTGTCTCTGACCTCCTCCGCGCCAAATACCAATATCTGTTTAACGTAAAATTAGTTGAGTTCTATCAGGGTAAAAAAATGACCCTCGATTGATCCCGTATCAGGGCTATCCGCCAAACTATTAAAAAAACCAACGTATCCTTCTTGTTATGGCAAAAAAAACCAACAACACCTACATCATCTTTGCCCTGCTTGGCGTCATCGCCATCCTGGTGATTTTCTCGGTTTTAAAGTATAAAGGCAAACCCAAAGGCGAAAAGGTAACCATCGAGGAGGTTGCCCTGCGCGATATCCGCGAGACGGTGCCCGCAAGTGGCAAAATCTTCCCGGCCACCGAAGTGAAAATCAGTTCTGATGTGTCCGGCGAAATTGTAGAACTCTACGTCAAGGAAGGGGATTCGGTCGTTGCAGGGCAAATCCTTGCCAAGATTGATCCCGATGCCTATCAGTCGCAGGTCGAAAGGGGCGTGGCCAGCGTCAATAGCGCAAAAGCACAGCTCGCCAATAGCAAAGCCCAAATCGAAAACCTCCGCGCTCAGCGCGAACAAATCGTCGCGCAACTGGAAAATGCCCGCGAAATCCATAAACGCAACGAAAAACTCTATAAAGATGGCGTCATTTCTATCGCCGACTTCCAGTCTTCCCAATCCAACCTGAAAGCACTGGAAGCCAACCTCCGCTCTTCCGATGCCAGCATCAAATCCGCACAGGAAGGGGCACGGGGATCGGAATTCTCCATCGCCAGCGCAGAAGCCGGCCTTAAAGAACTCCGCACCAGCCTGCGCCGCACCACCATTTACGCCCCCTCCAACGGTATCATCTCCAAGCTGAGCGTCGAAAAGGGCGAACGCGTCGTCGGTACGATCCAGATGGCCGGCACGGAAATGATGCGCCTGGCCAACCTCAATAATATGGAAGTACGCGTGGATGTCAGTGAAAACGATATCCCCAGAGTGTCTATCGGCGATGAGGTACAGGTGGAAGTAGATGCTTATCTGGGTAGGAAATTTAAAGGCCTCGTGACCCAAATTGCCAATTCTGCCTCCAATAGCGCTACCGCCGCCCTCACCAGCGACCAGATCACCAACTTCGAAGTACGGGTAAACATCCTGCCGACCTCCTATACCGACCTGGTCAAAAATGGCATCCGATACCCTTTCCGCCCCGGTATGTCCGCATCGGTCGAAATCTTCACGGAAGAGCGCAAGGGCGTCCTGAGTGTGCCTATCCAGGCCGTAGGTACCCGGGAAAAAGAAGGTAAATCAGCAGTCAAAATCGTCACAGAAGCCAACAGCGACGAGGCCAACGAAGAAAAAATCATCGAAAACCTCCGGGAAGTGGTCTTCGTTGTGATGAAAGGCGATACCGTCGCCCTTATCGAAGTCCAGACCGGCATACAAGACGATAATTTTATCGAAATCCGCTCGGGCCTGAAGGAAAAGGATAAAGTGGTCACCGGCCCCTACTCCGCCGTTTCTAAAAAATTGAAATCCGGAGACCGCATCATCGCGGTGAAAGAAGAGGAATTATATTCTACCGGCAAGAAAGATAAATCGGGGTCGGAGGAATAGTCCGGCTTCCCCCCCCACCCGCCGACGAGTAGTTTTGATGAGGCTGTCTCACAAGTCCTTTGGCGGCTTGCGCCGCCAAAGAATATTTCTTAGAGCGCCGGTTTGATTTGTTTTTGTTGGGCAAAAAGAAGGAAAAGGGGGGGGAGGAAAAATTGTGAAAAAAAATAAAAACGGCGCTCTAAGAAATATTGTCCAAAAAAATCAATATATTTGTATGTAGGAGGATTTGAAATGACCTTTGAGAAAATCAATCAATTGCTGAAAACGCACCGGACAGTTACGCTGATAACTGCAGACAGTGCCGCTTTGATCATCAGCTTCCTCTTCAAGTCATTCAAACAAAATCCAAACGGCTTCAAGTCCGATACCATCTCCGAGAAAGAACTGACCGATCAACTCTCGGATTACCTATACCAGCTCAACCGGGATGGAACCCTGTTCCCAAGGCAGGCCAAACAATATCTGACCGACTGGACAAATGCCGGTTATTTGCGCAAATACCCCGTCAAGAACGATGAATTCCTCTTTGAACTGACTGCTGCAACCGAAAATGCCTTCAAATGGATAGACAGCCTGGATAAAAGAGAGTTCGTAGGACAGGAATCCCGTCTGAAAATTTTATTCGAAAGCCTGAAAGAACTTTCCAGCAAATCCAAAAAGGACTATGCCCTGCGGATTAAAGCACTGGAAGACCGAAAGAAAGAAATCGAACAGGAAATTGCGGATATCAGGCATGGAAAAATGGACGTCCTCGACGACAGGCAGATAAAAGAGCAGTATTTTTTTATCGAAGAAACCGCAAAATACCTCCTGTCAGATTTCAGACAGGTAGAGCAAAACTTCCGCGAACTCGACAGAAGGTTCAGGCAGAAAATAATCACCAGCAGCCTGGCGAAAGGGAAAGTCCTCGAGGACCTGTTCGAGCAACAGGCCAACCTCCTGGAAGAAGATCAGGGCAAAAGCTTCAATGCCTTCTGGGAGTTTCTGTTGTCACAGTCCAAACAGGAGGAATTTGAAAAGTACCTCAACGAGGTGTTGAACCTACCGGCAGTCAAAGACGTCCAACGCGAGAACTTCAACATCGCAAATGTCAGGAATGACCTGATCGAAGCCGGGGACAGGACCAAGCGCTCAACCAACTCCCTGCTGGAGCAGTTGAGGAAATATCTGGAACATAAATCTTTTACCGAAAACAAAAGGATCTATGATAATATCCAGGAAGCCCTCAAAATCATCAGCCTCAACGCAGATAAAGATTTCACCAAACTCGATCTGCTCGAGCTGGATAACGTCGCCCATATTGATCTGATCCTGGCCCATGACTGGGAAGTCAGGGGCTTCAAACCACCCGGCAAAATTAAGTTTGCCAACAACAATCCGGAAGAAGGAAAAGGCCTCGGCGATAATGATCAGTTGTATGATCAATTCGAAATCAACGTCGCCCTGTTGAAAGACAATATAAAAACTGCCCTGAAAAATAAAACACACATCACTTTCCCCGATTTTGTGAAAATATTCGAAATAAAAAAAGGCCTCGCGGAAATCGTCGCATACGTCCAAATCGCTTCCAACGAAAAAAGCGGACATATCCTGAAACAGGATACTTTCGATTTCATTGAAATCGAGAACTCCAGGACAAGTAAAAAATTTAAGGTACAAGTCCCTCAAATCGTTTTCTGCAAATGAAAAAACCCTATTCCCATATCCTGGTCGCCCTGCTCAAAGGGATCGTTTACAGCCACAATGAAAAGGTATGGGACGATCTCCTGAAACCCGAAAACGAGGCAGACGTAAAAAAATATTTCGCGGACATCAACCTCGAACTGATTATTGATAAATCAGAAGGCTACGCTTACCTCAAGCAAAGACAAAACGAAGACGACGAGGACGAAACGCCCAAACTCATCGAAAGACGGCAACTCAACTACCATGTCTCCCTGCTATGCCTCCTGCTCCGCAGGCATCTGATCGAAAACGACAGGGAAGGGGAATCCACAAAGGCTATCCTGACAAAAGAAGAAATCATCCAACTGGTAAAACCTTTCTACAAAGAAACTACCAACGAAGCCTATCAGCAAAAACAAATCGAAACCGCAATGAAGCGGGTGATTGACGAAGGGTTCCTCCGAAAGATGAAAACAGAAGACGAGCAGTATGAAATCAACCGCATTATCAAAGCCTTCATCAACGCAGATGTGGTCAAAGATGGCCTGGATAAACTTCAACAATATGCCAACCAACTTTCAGAATGAACGAACTGGAATTTAATACAGACAATACTAAAATCGGATTCCGGCTCCATTCGGTCGAGCTGCTCAACTGGGGTACGTTCCACAATAAAATATGGAAGATCGAACCTAATGGAAACAACTCCCTCCTGACCGGCGATGTCGGATCGGGAAAGTCAACCCTCGTTGATGCCCTGACCTGCCTGATCGTGCCCCACCATAAAATCACCTTCAACAAGGCTGCCGGGGCGGAAAGCAAGGAAAGGACCCTGGCCTCCTATATCAAAGGGGAATTTAAAAATACGAAAAGCGATGATTCCGATTCACGGGAAAAAGCGGTTGCGCTCCGCTATAACAATGACAATGACTCCACGTTCAGCGTAATCCTCGCCAATTTCTCCAATGAAGGCTACCATGAATCCGTATCGCTGGCTCAGGTGTTCTGGATCGAAAACGATAAGCCGCAAAAACTCCTGATTATCAGAGAAAAAGCACCTCTCTCGGTAAAAGGACAGTTCTCGGATATCGAAGATGCCAAAGCGCTCAGAAAGCGCATGAAAGAACTCCCGGGCACAGAAATATTCGACGATAACTTTTCAAAATACAGCCAGCGCTTCAGACAGTTGTTCGGGATGCAAACGGACAAGGCCATAGACCTGTTCTACCAAACCGTTTCTATGAAGTCCGTGAGCAGCCTGACCCTGTTCGTAAGGGAGCAAATGCTGGAACGCACCGATATTAAAAATCAAATCGAAGACCTGAAAAAACGCTTCGACGACCTGAACAAAGCCTACGAAGCGGTCCAGGAAGCCAGAAAACAGAAAGAAACCCTCGAACCCCTGGTCGGCTTCTGTCATCGTTTCGGAGAATACGAGCAAAGACTACAGGATATTGATTGCATGCTCACCGCCGTACCGGCTTATTTCGCTTCAAAAAAAATCACCTTACTCGAAGACGAAATTGCCGCTGCCCAAAGAAAACTGCTCCAGCTTGAAGGGCAATTATCCTCCATACAAACGGCACTCAATACAAAACGGGAGCAGCTCTTCCAGATCGCCCAGGACATCAGAACCAACGGCGGGGAGCGCCTGGAAAGTATCTCAAAAGAAATCGCCGAGCGGGAAAATATAAGGGAGGCAAAAAAGAGAAAATACCACGAATATTCCGAACTCACCGCCTTCTGCGACCTGGAAACCGCTGGTACCGACAAGACGTTCTTCAGAAATCTTAAAAATGCCGAGCTGAAACTGGAAGCGCTCCAGGAAAGGCAGCAGGAAATTTTTGCCGAAATCGGGAAAATCGCGGGCAGCAAAAATACCATTGATGAAAATATCGAAGCGGAATCCAAAGAACTCGAATCGCTAAAGCAACGGGAACACCAAATCCCCCTGGCTTTCCTGGATACCCGCACACAAATTGCGGAAGCCCTGGGAATCGGCGAAACGGAAATCCCCTTCGCCGGGGAATTGATGAAGGTCAACGAAAACGAAAGGGACTGGGAAGGGGCCCTGGAAAGGCTACTTGGCGGTTTTGGGGTAAGTATGCTGGTGCCGGAAAAACACTACCGCCAGATCAGCAGTTACATCAATCAAAGGAAATTGACCGATTCCAGGAAAAGAGGCCTGAGGTTCGAGTATTTCAAAGTGCCCGCTACGCTCAAATACCAGAAATACACTGATATTGACCCGGATTCGGTAGTGCATAAAATCGAAGTCAAATCGGACAGCCCCTTCGAGCAATGGCTGGAAGCTGAATTGCAAAAACGCTTCAACCTGCGTTGTGTCGCGCTCGAAGAATTTCAGCGGATGCCCAGCGACGTGATTACCAAAGAAGGACAATACAAAATCGGAAACCAACGCCATATCAAAGACGACCGAAGGGAGCTCTGGGACAAAAGGAATTTTGTCCTGGGCTGGAGCAACCTGGAAAAAATCCGGGCCGTCGAACACCATCTGAACCAACTCAGGGCCGCAAAAGAGGAAATCGAATCCAGGCAGCGGCAATCGGAATCAGAAATTGCAAACAATACCGCCGCTCAAAGAAAACTATCCCAGTTGATCGCCTTCAAAGACTGGCAGGCGATCAACTGGAAAGACGAAGTGGAGGCGATCATCGAACTGCAAAAAGAAAAAGAAGCCCTGCAAAACAGCAATGACCTCCTGAAAACCCTGGAAGAACAATACGCCGCAGTCAAAGCCGAAATCATCGCACTCGAAGAGCAGTACAATAAAAAAGTGGGCGATAGACGGTCACAGAAGGATCATATCCAGAAAAACAAAGACGAAATATCGGAATGTGCCGTGGCGATAAGCGAACTTGACGAAGGCATAAAAACAGTCTTCTACCCAAAAATCGAACAGGAAATCAAAGAAGTCTTCGATACCACTAAAGCCATGGACCGCGCAAGGGAAACGGTCACAAAGGATTTGAACGAAGAAAGAAAACGCGTTTCAGGATGGCAAAATTCCGTCAGGGACAAAATCATCCAGAAAATGAAAGAGTACAAAGACAAATTCCCGTCGGACGCGCTCGACCTCTCCAACGAAATCGAAGCAAGGGGCGAATACCTGGCCAAACTGGAAAAAATCGTCCACGAGGGATTGCCGGCACACGAGGCCACGCTCAAAACGATGCTCAACAAAAATACGATTGACGATATCGTCGCTTTCGACAACAAACTGGATATCCACGAAAAAGAAATCCGGACCAAAATTAAAAATATCAACGCGCACTTAAAAGAAATCGAATTCAACAAAGGTACCTATATCGAGTTGATCGCCGACCGGAACCGCGACCTCGATATCCGGACGTTTAAGGAAGAATTGAAGGCCTGTTACAGCAATATCTTAGATACCAACGATGCTTATACAGAAGACCGGTTCAAAGACGTACAGAAAATCCTGAACCGATTCAGGAGCAATGAAAATAAAGATATCGAATGGACCAACAAAGTCACGGATGTAAGAAACTGGTTCGATTTCAACGCGAGCGAAAGGTACTTCGCCGATCATGTCGAAAAGGAATTCTATGCCGGAAGCTCTGGTAAATCCGGTGGCCAGAAGGAAAAACTGGCCTACACGATTATCGCTTCCGCATTAGCCTATCAGTTTGGGCTTAAAATCGGCGAACCGAAAAGCAAGTCGTTCCGCTTCGCAGTGATTGACGAAGCCTTTGGCAAGGGCAGCGACGCCAGCGCCGAATACGGCCTGGAGCTTTTCAAAAAACTCAACCTGCAATTGCTGATTGTGACCCCGCTGCAAAAGATCCATATCATCGAAAACTACATCAATGCCGTCCACTATGTCTCAAATATCGAAGGGAACAATTCGGCGATCCATAATATGACCGTCGAAGAATATAAAGCGGCAAAACAACTCCATCAAACTGCCATGCAAGGAATTCAGGCAACAGAAATCCTGAAATGATTACGCCGGGAGAAATAAAAGAACAGAGCCTGAAATGGTGGAAGGACGTGCTGGTTGCTACCATTGACGCAACGCCCTTTTTCCCAAAAGAAATCAACCGCATCGGCAAAATTGGCCCAAAAGATATTCTGAACCGGCTTGCAGCGTATAAAGCTGCGATCGAACTGCTCAAAATCAACTCCAAAGCATACAAAAAAGCCGGCTATACGTTGATTACCGCAGAGAAATATTTCGATAAAATCGGAAAGCAAACGGTGCCGGAAAAAATCTCGATAGACAGCCTGGAGGACTATTTAAAAATTACCGGTAAAGAAAAAGCCTATCAAACGTTCTTAAAAAATTTATCCATCATCAGGTCCGGGCTTCCTTCGCTCACCGCCTGGGCAAAATCCAACCCCACGAAACTCATCGAACACGATACCTGGGCAGACACCCTGAAAGTTTGCAGGTATTTCCTGGAAAACCCCGCACCTGATCTCTACATCCGGCAACTGCCCATAGATATCCACACGAAATATATCTCAACGCATAAAAGCCTCATCCAATCGCTCCTGGACGATCTCATCCCGGTGCATATCCATCCAGAGGAAACGAAATTTGAGCTTCGTTATAATCTCAAATATGCGGAACCGCTCATCCGGATGCGCTTCCTGGACACTTCCCTGGCCCTTATGGACAAAATCACGGATATCTCCCTGCCCATTTCGGAGTTCAAACGTTTGGAAATACCGTGTTCCAATATTTTTGTCGCTGAAAACATCATGAATTTCCTGACCCTCCCTGCCCTGCCGAAGACGATCGCCCTTTGGAGCGGCGGCGGGTTCAGCGTTGGCTCCTTAAAAAATATTGACTGGATAAAACCCAGGCAGTTTTTCTACTGGGGGGATATGGACGCGCAGGGATTTCAGATCCTGAACCAGTTCCGCACCTATTTCCCCAACACCATTGCAGTGTTGATGGACGAAGAAACGCTTTCGCGCTTTAATCCTACGGAAGGCACCCCGGCCACAAGCCAGGTACTGGATAAGCTGACCGATAGCGAACTGAAACTCTATCTCTATTTGCGGGAGGGTAACATGCGTTTGGAGCAGGAGCGGATCACCCAGGTATTCGCGGAGGAAAAAATCAAGCAGTTGTTCCAGGAATCCCTGGAATTCTGATTATTAGCGCGGGATCAGCAAAAAATATCCAGGATGAGCAAAGCACTGAAAGCAAGGCTGGCAATCCCGTTGACTGTAAAAAACGCGAGGTTGACCCGGCTCAGGTCGTGTGCTTTTACCAGGGTGTGCTGATAGAGCAGCATTCCGATGAAGAGTGCGGCCGATAGCCCGCTAAGCCAGGAAAAACGGTCGTACATCGTCGAAAGCAGCCCGCCTGCATATAGCACCAGCGAGGCACTGGCAACATGGAGTACCCTTGAAAGCCTCAAAGCACGCGTGGCACCCAGGAGGGCCGGAATGGAATTGAGCTGCAGGGAACGATCGAATGCTTCATCCTGCAGGGCATAGATGATGTCGAAGCCCGCCACCCAAAATAATACCACAAAACTGTAGAGGATAGGCAGCAGCGCAAAGCTGCCCGTCACCGCCAGATAAGCACCGATTGGGGCGAGGGAGAGGCCGAGGCCCAGCACAAAGTGGCAGAGGGCCGTAAAACGCTTGGTATAGCTGTATCCCAGCACAACAGCCATGGCCACGGGGGATAGTACAAAACACAACGGATTGATTAACCAGGCACAAAGAACAAAAAGGGCCACGTTTGCCACCACAAAAGCCAGTGCGGCCCTGGGGCTGATAATTCCTGCCGGAATCTCGCGCGTCCGGGTACGCGGGTTTCGCGCATCAATCTCCCGATCCAGGTAGCGGTTGAACGCCATTGCTGCGCTGCGCGCAAAGACCATACACAGCACTACCAGGCCGAGCAGCCGCCAGCTAAAGGCCTGCGCCTCCGTCAACCATGCGAGGTAGAATCCCAATAAAGCGAATGGCATCGCAAAGACTGTGTGGCTGAATTTTATCAGGGAAAGGTAGTTCTTCATATTATGGCTGGTGCTGTCGCTGCACCTGGTAAAGCACGGATGTCATAGGACCGGCTATTGGAATAACTCTTTTGAGGTTGTGTAATTCTTCAGAGCGGGGGTTTTTGTTTTTTTTTTTTTCGACAAAAAAAAAAAACACCCCCCCGAAAAAAAAATTGTTAGGGGGGAGGGGGGGGCAGAGAAAATTAATTAAGATAAAATGGG